>JANLQB010000424.1:0-24612 GCA_031367565.1 Verrucomicrobiota bacterium | reverse complement strand
CCGCGAAGGCGGGCCCGGTGGTGGATCGGGTGGCGAATCAAATGAAGGAGGACGCTCGGAAGCCCGTTCGTCTGGCAGCCTCAAAAAACCCGCAACTCCTCCTCCTCGCCCTCCCGCCGATCCTGATTTGGATGCGGAAGGCGACGACATTCCGTTCTAAATTCGGCGCAGACCGGTTCGGAGAAATTCAGAAATGGCGTCTTCGGACGCCATTTTTGTTTTCAGCTTTGATGGCCACAAAAAGGCGCAAAAGACCCAAAGATGAAGACCAAGGAAAAACCTGCCCGGAGAAACTTTTCGCGCCCCTTCGTGGCTATCCCGCCGCGCTATTTCCCCTGCGTCTTCCGCAGCGTATAAGCCGCTTTGGCCATCATTTGCGCCACGGTCGTTTTCAGCAGGCGCGCATCCTTGCCGCCGTTGGTGGTCGATACGCGCAGTTCGTTGGTCACCCAGGTGTTTTCACTTCCCACGGTTCCCATTCGTAGTTCGCACGAGACACCCATCGGATACGTGTTCACCGTGATATTCAGAGTGCCGTATTCACTCGCTCCCGTCAGCGCGCGGCCAGACGGCGGAGATTGAATATCGTAACCCTTGAAAAGCTGTCCGAAGCAATACACGCCAAACTCGTTTAACTCGTTTTCCTTGAGCCCCAAGCGGGCTTTACTCCCGATGATTACCACGTCCACCGTGCTGAAGTGCTGAATTTTGAGAAGGTTCGGATATTTTGCCCGCGTCGCAGGCACGTCCACCTCCATCTGTTTCGGAGGAGCTGCGGGTGTGACCGGCGCGGAGAGTGTAACCGGAGCCGCCTGCGCTTTTGGAGCAGCTTCGGGGGGCGCTGGCGATTCAGTGGATTCGCCAGTCTCTACGGCCAGCGCAGACGTAGTAGCGACGATGAACGCAACTGAGAATGCCCGAACGTAAGAATGCAAACGTTCTGGCCCGCAGCATAACGAGATAAACCTGTATTTTCTAAATCGGGCAGGCAAAAGGCTGGAAATTGTAAAAGGCTGGACGAAAGACGTTTTCCGATGAGGTCTGAAAGTTTTCAGAAACATTCAGCAATTGTGAGACCGCAAATCGGAATAAATTTGCTTTAGAGTCGAACAGACTTTCATCGGAAGGCGCGCAAGGGGGATTTTCCGGGAATGGTAGCCAGCGAATGTCGATGTTCAAGCACTACGCGACAAACAATTGCCGCGTCGAGATTACGGAGACCCGCGGTGCGATGGGCAACTTGCGCGTGTGTGTGGGTGCGTGTTAGTTGCCGAAATCAAGCGCGGATTGAATCAGATCCCGCCCATCCCCAAACATCCCTACTATGGTGATCCAGACCTCCATCGACTCGCATCGGCAGTTTCCCGCTTTCAGGCTGTTTGCCCTAGCCGCGTTTTCCTTGCTGCTGGCGACCGTCATGCCGCTGCGGGCCGGTAGTTATACTCAGAACTTTTCGAGCGGCTCGGTCGGCACGCAGACGATCGGTGGAGGAGATACGAGCGCGCTTTCCTCAACCGCGAGCACGATCACCACAAAAATTGCAGTCTGGGCACAGGGAAACAAAGGACTCCAGCTC
Organism: Verrucomicrobiota bacterium; assembly: GCA_031367565.1. Classification (GTDB taxonomy): domain Bacteria; phylum Verrucomicrobiota; class Verrucomicrobiia; order Chthoniobacterales; family Chthoniobacteraceae; genus JANLQB01. The sequence goes on along the minus strand of JANLQB010000424.1, from coordinate 23,036 downwards.
ATGGGGACGCTGGGTGGGAATACGGCTTCGTGGAAGATGCCTGATCTTGATGCTGGCAAGGAAATCCAATCCTTGGATGCGACATTCAATACCGGGACCTATCGCCAGTCGGCAGGAGCCATTCCAGGCGCGGGATGGTCTTTGAATTTTGGCGCGATTCCCTCGGGAAATGGTGCTGGTGAGGGCGGCTTTGTGATGCCAAGTGGCATCGTAATTGCGTGGGATGTCTTCAATAACGGAGGGAGCGATAATCCTTCGATCGAAGTCTTCTGCAATGGGGTGAGCGTTGGGAATTTCCCGTCGGCAACACTGACGGATGCGCCCCTGCCGGACAGTGGAACTTTTACCTTAACAAACCCTGTGTCGGCGGGGACGACTGCCCCGATTCCCGTCAACGCTGTGGCCGCGACCGTGCAGGCAGCGATGCGTGCAGTGGCGGGATGGGAGGCCGTGACGGTGACGGGTGGAGCGAGCGGGCCATGGAGTATCAATCATGGGCTGGTGGGTGCGTATTCGGATCCGGTGAGCGATACGACGGCGGTCGTGCCGGCAAACTCGGCGGTTTATGTGACGAAAACCACGGTTGGAAACGCGACGTCCAACGAGCAGTGGTCAATTTCGCAACGAGCGTACCGTGGGCGAGCCGTTGCGATTCACTGGGATTACAATGGGCTCGACGTGACCGTCAACGGCACGCCGATGATTACCGATCTGTCAACGCCGGGATTTGTCCCTGCCGTGGGGAACAAGTTCGCTTTTTCGGCGCGCTGCGAAGCTTCAAATACGATGGACATGTTTCTGGACGACGTCTCGCTGACGACCCAGCAACTCCAGCCAGTGGAAACCGGTGGACCGGTTATTTCGGAATTCATGGCGGACAATGGCGGAGTCCTACAAGACGAAGATACGGATTCGCCGGACTGGATCGAGATTTACAACGGACAGAATGCGACGGTGAATCTGGCGGGCTGGCGGTTGACGAACACGCAGGGAAACAACTCGATGTGGACGTTTCCGTCGATTTCGATGGCTCCTTATACCTACAAAATAGGGTATGCCTCGGGGAAAAATCGGACCGTGGCGACGGGGCAGTTACACACGAATTTCACGTTGCCGAAAGAGGGCGGCTACCTCGCGCTGGTAAAGCCAGATGGAGTGACGATCGCCACAGAGTTCACGTACGGCGTGCAATATCCGGATGTGTCGTACGGAGAAAAGAGTCCCGGTCGGACGCTCGGCTACCTGCAACCATCGACGCCGGGACTGAAACTTCCTTATTCCACCGCACAGGCAGCGGGTGGGCCTGCAGAAGATGTGGTTTGGTCACGCGTGGGAGGGATTATCACCGGCTCCACGCCGGTGGCGATTACCGCTCCAATCGCGCCTGGGGCTGTGGTGAGATACACGTTAAACAACACAGAGCCGGGCGCCGTCTCGCCCATTTATAATCCCGCCAGTCCTCCCACAGCGTTCACCGTCACCGCGACGGCGACAATCCGCGCCCGGATTTACACGCCCGGACTTCTGCCGGGATCGGTGAGCAGCCGGACTTTTCTGCTCATCGACTCCTCGCTTACGAACTACAATAGCTCTGGTCAGGTCTTCAGTTCGCACCTGCCCATCATCGTTATCGATAGTTTCGGCGTGCCGGTTGATACCTACACGGATGGTTCCAATCGGCCTTATCGACTCAGTTACGCGGTAACTCTCGATAGAGACCCCGGATCCGGCCGGGCGAGTCTAACTCAGCCGGCCGTTGATTTTCAGGGTCGCGGCGGAACCCACGTCCGCGGGTCAAGCTCGGCTGGGTTCCCGCAACGGCAATACGCGTGGGAAACGTGGGACAATGATAACAAAGACAAAGATGCTTCGATTCTCGGAATGCCCGCCGAATCTGACTGGGTGCTCTACGCACCGTACGATGACAAGGTTCTCTTCCGCAATTTTCTAATCTATACGCGCATGCGCCAGCTCACTGGGGGCGATGGGTTTGCGATGCGTCCCAGATTTTGCGAGGTCTTTTTTAATCAGGAGCCCGGCCAGCCTGTCAGCGCCAGCGATTATCGCGGAGTCTATGTGCTCATGGAAAAGATCAAGATCGGTAAGGACCGCGTCGACTTGCAGAAGCTGAATTCCATGACAACCGATCCTGCCGCGATCACCGGTGGCTACATTTTGAAACACGATCGGGTGAATACCGGCGACTCCGTCTTCAATACGCCGGGTGGTGTGCAGGTCGGCAGTGTGGATCCTGATCAATGGAACACCGTGCAGACGAACTACCTTCAGACATATTTCAATAACTTTGAAACCGCGCTTAATGGGCCGAATTTCGGCGACCCGGCAACCGGTTACCAAGCTTACATTGATCGCGACACTTTCATCTACAATCAGTGGTTCATCGAGATCGCAAAACAGATCGATGGCTACCGGCTGAGTCAGTATTTTTGGAAAGATCGCGGCGGCAAGGTGAAGAACGGCCCCATTTGGGATTACAACCTCGCGTTGAGCAACGCGGATTATTTGGAGGGATACATCCCGACGGGATGGTACTACACGCAACTCGCTGGTGCCGATTACGCGTGGTATCCACGCCTTCATCAGCACACGACGGGTGCGTATCCATACGAACTGCGCCATTGGGATCTATACTGGGAACTGCGGCGCGGGCTTTTCGCCACGGCAAACGTCCTGGGCGAAATCGACTCCGAAGCGGCGACCTTGCTTAACGGCTCGACGACTCGTGTAACGAACAACATGGCACCCCTCGCGCCGCTGCTGGAAAATTCCGTGATGCGGCACTACCGAAAGTGGCCCGTTCTTGGAATTTATCTGTGGCCGAATGCACCTGGGTTTGATCAGCGTATTTATTTCAATAGCAACGGTGTCGCTAGCACTGGGGAAGTTGATTTCATGAAGGACTGGCTGACTCAACGGCTCACTTGGATCGACAATCAGAACTCCGTGAAATCGGTCATCTACCGACCGCCAAATTTCAGCAAGTACGGCGGCAATATCAATGCGGGGACGCAACTGACCATGACGCCTTACACGGGCACGGCTCCCGCTAACTATTCCTATGCCGGAGGCACGATCTACTATACGACCGATGGCAGCGATCCGCGTAACGCTTCGGGGCTTCCCGCAGGCACCGCCTACTCCGTGCCCGTGACGCTGAACGCCTCGCAGACAGTGAAGGCCCGGCTCTACGATGCCCAAAATTGGTCGCCGCTAACAACATCGACATTCATCGTGAATGCGGTGCCGGCGAGTGCGGCGAATCTAGTCGTGTCTGAGCTCATGTATAATCCAGTCAATGCCACGAACGCGGAGATTGGGCTGGGTTACTCTACTAACGACTTCGAGTACATCGAATTGCTAAACGTGAGCGCAAGCAATGTCGATTTGAGCAATGTGGCTTTCACGGAAGGGGTGCTTTTCAACTTTGGTGCCAATAACCCTTCGCTCCTGACGGTGCCGCCGGGCGGTCGGGTTGTCGTGGTAAGAAATGCAAGTGCATTTATTTCTCGATATGGAAATACTCCGGCGGTGAAAATAGCCGGGCCTTTTTCCGGAAGTTTTTCAAACGGCGGCGAACGAATCACCCTGCTCGGTGCGACCGGAGCTGCGATCGCTCAATTTACTTACGGAGGAGCGGAGCCGTGGCCGGTTGATGCGGATGGACCGGTGTATGACAACTCGGCACCTCCTCAGCTTATCGGGGGTGGCTATAGTCTGGTGCTAAACAATCCCGCGGCGGGTGTGGACTACAACAACGGTGCAAACTGGCGTTCGAGCGCGCAAGTGGGAGGAACGCCCGGTCTGGAAAGTGGCGCGGCTTTTACCGGCTTGCCGGATGGCGATACGGATGGCGACGGTGCGAAAGACTTCTTCGAGTATGCCACGGGCTCGAATATGGCTAACCCGGCCTCGAAGAATATGCCGGCGGTTTCGATCGCGTCTTTTAGCCTGTTGATCGGGACGGACAATTATTTGAAAATAACGTATCGGCGAAACCTCGGCGCAGATGGCGTCAAGTATGTCGTTCAATACAGCGAGAATCTGGGGACGTGGGCAAGCGATCTATCCGCGGTGACCTATGTGGGAACCCACAACAATGGCGATGGCACTGCAACGGTGACATGCAGGAGCACTCTGCCAGTCTCCCCGTCGCGGCCGAGGATGTTCCTTCAGTTGTCCGTTCAGCCCTAGCGCGAACTCGTCGCAGTTACATGATGATGATTGCTCCGGTTTCCAAAATGGAAAATCCGGTCTTTCCGACATGGCTGAAGTTGTCGTTTCCGGGTCCAGGCGTCAGTTTGATCGGGGAGCCGGAGAATGTGACCGAGATGATTTCCTGAGCGACCGCGCCGAACGTTCCTGAGCCGGAGACGCTGCCGTTGATGATGAGGCTGGCGATTTTCGAGACGATCTTGGCGGAGTTGGTTGTTGAGGAAATGACGGTGTCGTCGCCGTCTCCGAAGAATCCATTCTGCCCTGCGCCGATCCCGGCGACGATGTTGGAATCCCGCAGAACGGTGTTTGTCCCCGGCGCTTTCCCGATTTTCACGATGCCGATTTGCGCGTCGGGATTCACGGGCTGGCCGTCAATGTCGTAGCCAGCGAGGATGTCTACAAAATTGAGGGAATTGGTGACGTTGATCCTGCCAATGGCGACGGCGAGCGCGTCGGTGGTAGGATTGAGTCGGCCGCCGGCACTGATCGTGGCGCGATTGGGTTCGCTGGTGGTGTTGACTTCGAGAATGTTGAGTGTGCCGATCGTGCGGCTGGCGGCGATCGAGCCTGCGTGGTTTCCGATGCCTCCGAAAAGCCCGCCGCCGACATTCACCGTCCCGAGATCGCCGAGTGCGGCCACCAAGGCGCCGCTTCCGTCGCCCGCTCCGCCGACGATGTCTCCGCCGATCGTGGCGGTCGTGATGGCACGTGCCCGAATTTGCCCCGAGTAGGTGCCGTCTCTTCCGATGAGATCGCCGGTGACGGTCAGCGATTTCAGGGTCCCGTCCACGTGAACCTGCCCGAATTGCCCGGAGCTGGCTCCGGTGGTGTCGAAGTTCCCGTCGCTCCCGATCACGTCGCCGCGGATGATCAAAGTGGAGAGATCGCCCCCGATGGAAAGCTTGCCTGTTTCGTCGGTCCCGCCGCTTTCGAGATCACCATTGATCACGATCCGCGACGCATCGAGCGCCGCGCCGATCCCGCCGCTGAAATATCCACTTCCGGCGAGGATGCCGCCGACGGTGGCGCTGCCGAGATTTCCCGAGCTGAAAATCGTGCCGGAATTTTCGCCTCTGCCGCCTTGCAAAAGCCCGCTCACATTCACTGTGCCCAGGTTTCCAGCCTCAAAATCTCCGTTTGTCTCAATGATTCCGCTCGATTGACCACCGCCTCCGATGACGCCTCCGCCTATGGTCACCGTCCCGATTTTACCGCCGCTGATGATCGAGCCGGAGAAGTTCCCCTCGCCGCCGTTGAGACTGCCCTCGACCGTCACCGTGCCGAGATTTTCGCTGCTCTGCACGTTGCCGGAATTTCCGCCGATGCTGCCCTGGATATTTCCGTGGACGATGACGCGCCGGATCGAGCCGCCGGTCGTGCCCGTATCCGTCACCACATTTTCGCCAGACACGCTGCCTGAATCGACGCCCGCGCCGCCGACCACGTCTTGATCGATGACGACGAGCCCGATCGTGCCGAAGCTGACGATGGAGCCGCTTTTTGCCGCCTCGCCGCCGACGAGCGAGCCGCCGATGCGCACGATGTCGATGTTTCCATTCGATAAAATGATCGCCGATCGTTCGCCAGGATCGGGCCCGCCTTTACCGCCGCCAAGCCCTGGCGAGGGAGAGGAAAACACGTAGCCTTGGAGGCTTCCTTCGACGGTGACGGAATGAATTCCTCTCGTGCTCCCGACCGCGCCGCTTTGAAAACCACGGCCGCCTTGGAGCGAGCCTTCGACGATGACGTTTTGGATGAATCCCTGACTGGCGATGCTGCCAGATAAACTGCCAGTCCCGCCGTTCAAATCCCCTCCGACTTGGATGCTGCCGATTCCCTTTACGCTGCCCGCCGTGCCGCTCCGCGCGCCGTTGCCGCCATTGATGGAGCCCGAGACGAAGACCGTTCCGAGAAACCCCGACGAGCCGAGGATGCCGGAGTCGATACCCTGGCCGCCATTGAGCGAGCCGCGAATGGTGAGGACGGAAATGTCGTTCGTGGACAAAATCGATCCGCTCCTTTCACCCGCGCCGCCGGTCACGTTCCCGATCACGACCGCCTTTGCGATGCCTTTCTCGCTGCCGAGCGCGCCGCTTTCGATCCCGGTGCCACCAGTGATATTGCCCGTCTTTGCGAAAATGATATTGCCGCCCGCGAGGACCGCGCCGCTCTTCAAACCGGCCCCACCTTGGATGAGATCGGCGACGGTGACCTTGTCGATGTTTCCACCGCTGCCCACGGCTCCGCTGAAGTCGCCGGTTCCGCCGAGCAATTGGCCGCCGAGGCTCACGGTGCCGAGTCGGGTGAAGCTGGAGATCGAGCCGGAATCATCGCCGCTTCCACCGCGGACATTCCCTGTCACTTTCGCAAAACCCAATACGTCCGCAGCGAAAATGCGCGCGCTGCGCACGCCGCTGCCCTGCAATTCGCCATCGACCACGATCGAGTCCAGCTTCCGTTCCGTGATGATGCTCGCGGACTCCGTGCCCGTGCCGCCGATGAGATCGCCGCCGACATGGACCGAACCGATCGCACCGCGCGCGTAGATCGTCCCGGAACGCTCCGCCGCTCCGCCGACGAGATCGCCGCCGATATCGATGCTGCCGATCTGCCCGTCGAGATTGAAGGTGCCACCGCGCACCAAAATGGAAACCTCAGTGAGCGAGCCGGTTGCGTTCAGCGAGCCGAGTTTTCCGAGAAAGCTGCTGTTCAGATTTCCGCCCGCAGCCTGAGTGTCGAGCCCGCGTGCGCCCATCGTCCGCACATTCAGCGAAATCACGCTTCCATCCGTCGTGTTCGCGTCGCCGGCGATGATGCGGCCGAGGTCGCCGACCACCTTCACGCTTCCAAGGTCCAGCCCACCGGCCTTGATGAAGCCGACGTCGGCGAGACCGTTACCCGCGCCGCCGATCACGCTGATCGTCACGTTCGCATCCGCAAAAGCCGGATTCGCAGCGAGGTCCAGTTCTTGAAGAAAGCCGCCGCCGATCTTTGCGGCTGCGGTGATTTGAGCGGCGGTGCCCTTACTGACGAGGACACGGACGATGTCGCCGTCGAATTCCGTGAAGGTGATCGCCGCCGGTGCGATGCGGCTTTCGAGAGGTTCGATCGAAGGGGTAAAATGGAAGCCGTGATTTTTCATCGAAGTAGGGAAATCGTGTCGGCAAAAGGGCGCGTTTTGCAATGAGCAATTTCGGCGCGTCCGAGCCGGGAGTGGGCTTAGTTAGGCCATTCGGCTGGGGCGCTCGTCAGCGTTTCAGCGGCCTGGCACCAGAGATTTGGCCCAAATTCGGCGAGCACTTTTCCGCGGAGAGTCTCGGCACTGGCTTTGTCCCGGAGCACGGCGAAAACGGTCGCGCCCGAGCCGGACATGAGCGCGCCAGCTGTTTCGGATTGCGCCAGCAGCCACGTTTTCACATCGGCGAGGAAGATATATTTCTCGAAGACGGGTCGCTCGAGATCGTTGACGAGCGGGCCCCAGTCGAAGGTCTGCGCGTCGTAGCGGACGCCGGGGATTTCCAGAGAATCGCGCCATTGCCGATACGCCCACGGAGTCGGCACGCCGAAGGGTGGCTTGATGAGCAGCAGCGGGATGGTGTGAGGGAAGGGGATCGGCGCGACATTTTCGCCGCGCCCCGTGACGCGGGCGGCGGAGCGCTCGAGGAAAAATGGGACGTCGGAGCCGAGTTCGGCGGCGAGCGCGTGCAGTTTCTCCCGAGGGACTTTGGTGGCGAAGATTTCGTCGAGCGCGATGAGCGTCGATGCGGCGTCGCTGCTGCCGCCGCCGAGGCCTGCGCCGTGCGGGATTTCTTTGTGCAGCGCGATGCGGAGATGGGGCTCGATTTGAAACGTCGCGCAAAAAGAGCGCGCGGCGCGGACGACGAGGTTGGTGTCATCGGCGGGCACATCGGGCTCGCTGCATGTGAAAACGATCCCGCCCGCGTCGGTGCGCTCGATTTCCAGCCGGTCGTAAATCGAGATCGGGACCATGAGCGATTCGATGTCGTGAAAGCCATCCTCACGGCGTCGCAGGACGCGGAGGGAGAGGTTCACTTTGGCGGGGGCGAGGATGGTCATGGAATAAGACCGTGCGGCCGGCTGATTCCGGGGAGCACGCTCGTCCCGAGCGTTGCGCCATCAATTCTTCGGCGCTTTTTTGTCCACGATCCGCGCGACCGTGCCGTCCATCGCGATCTCGATCCCGAATTCCTTCCGCCCTCCATCAAGCGCGATGGCGGGTGCCCACTTCGCGGACCAATGCACGCTTTTGTTCGTGATCGATTCGCGCTCGACGGACAGCCCGGCGATGGCAATGGAGCCCGCATGGCCTTGCTTTTTGAGATAGTCCTGCGCGATCGAGAGCGCTTTCTCGATCGGGAGGGCGGGTTTTTCCTCAGCGGCAAACGCGGACGCGCTGATCGACAGGGCGAGCAGCGTGTGGACGAGCGATTTCATTTTTTCCCGAGCGACGCGCGGACGAGGTCGAGCGTGTTTGCGCTGCCGAGTTTTTCGCTGCGGCTGGCGATGAATTTCGCGTATTCCTCGATGAAGATTTTGCCCGGCGGGCGGAAGTCGAAATCGGTCGGCTTGTCGCGGAAAAACTCGCGGTGGACGCGGGTCCAGACGAGGCGGCCATCGGTGTCGATGTTCACTTTCGTCACGCCGAGTTTCGCGGCGGGCAGGTATTCGTTTTCATCCACGCCGCATGCGCTCGGGTCGAGCTTGCCGCCAGCGGCATTGATGCGGAGTACTTCGTCCTTCGGCACACTGGAGCTGCCGTGCATGACGATCGGAGTGCCGGGGATTTTGTCCTGGATGGCTTTGATCACATCGAAGTGCAGCGACTGATGGCCTTTGAATTTGTAAGCGCCATGGCTGGTGCCGATCGCGGCGGCGAGCGCGTCGCAGCCGGTGCGGGAGACGAATTCCACTGCTTCGTCGGGATTTGTGAGGCAGGCGTTGCCTTCATCTACGACGATGTCTTCCTCCACGCCGCCGAGCATTCCCAGCTCTGCTTCCACGCTCAAACCTTTGGCGTGCGCGCGATCGACGACCCGTTTGGTGATCGCGATGTTTTCCTCAAACGATTCGTGCGACGCGTCGATCATGACCGACGAATAGAAGCCGGAGTCGATGCAGTCGTAGCACGTCGCTTCGTCGCCGTGATCGAGATGCACCGCGAAGATGGCATCCGGGAAAATCTCGCCTGCCGAGCGAATGATCGCCTCCAGCATGCGCTTCTCCGTGTAAGCGCGCGCGCCTTTCGAGATCTGGATGATGAATGGCGACTGACTCGCGATGGCACCTTTGAAGAGGCCCATCGTCTGTTCGGCGTTGTTAATGTTGTAAGCTCCAATCGCGAACTTCCCGTAGGCGACCCTGTATAGTTCAGCAGTAGTGACGATCATGCGCGGGACATTGAAGGTAATGCGCGGCGTTCGGCAAGCGTCTTTGCGAAGACTCCGGCTTCTTCAACGGAGCGATACCGGGAGAAATCCGAGGGGTGCCTGGATCAGCACGGGGGATGCATCAGGGCGGAGCCAGCGCTGGAGTTCCGCGATGGATTCGCGGGGCATGGCGGTGCAGCCCGTGGTACGGTGATCCGGATTTTTCCAGACGTGGAGAAAGATGCACGAACCTCTGCCGACGATCGCGTCGGGGTTGTGATCGACGAAGATGCCATGGCGGTATTCTTCCGTGGAGAGGTGCATTTTTTCGGAGGAATGCCAGTCGGGCTTTGCGATGCGGGCGCGATCGACGAGGCGATTGTAGTAACGCGACTTCGGATCATCGACGCCTTCGACGCTCGCGAGCAACTGGATGTAAAGCAGGCTGACGCCCTCGGGCTTTGCGTCGTAGCCGAAGGCGCTGGTGAGGCGGAAGACTCCGGCGGGAGTTTTTTTGTCGCCTTCGATTTTGAGCGGACCTTTGGGAGGATTTTTGTGAAGGCCGAGACCCCACGCCATTCCGGCGCTTCCCACTTTCACGGAAATGGTCGGGCCGCCCGCGTGCCAGGGGCCGCCCGTTTTGCTTCTGGAAAAACGGCGCAGTGTTCCCGAGACGGCGCTCCATTCCTCAGTGGTGACGACGACGAGCTGGCGGGCGTTTGCAGGAGCGGCGAGTTCGTGGGCGGAAATTCGAGCAGTGAATGCTAGGATGAATAGGAGGAGGAGGCGCACGGGCGGGAGAGAATCAGATTTGTCGTGGATTTGCCCGAAAAGATACTTGCGCGACCAGTTCCCGCTGCTAGACATTCCGGCTCGCAAAGCTCGGATGGTGAAATGGCAGACACGTACGTTTGAGGGGCGTATGCCGTAAGGCGTGGGGGTTCAAGTCCCCCTCCGAGCACTTCGTTCGCGTTCGACGCAATCTGGGTTTAGCGCCACGCGACGGGGAACTTCAGTGCGAACGCCTCGATCGGCCGACCAGCCACGCTCCTGCGAGGAAGGCCAATGTGATCGAAGAAGGCTCAGGGACATTGGTGATCGCGACGCTGGAGATCGTATTGATCTGGCCGCTGAATTTCACGCCATCGCGATCACCCGCGATCGTGGCATATGCCAGCGTCATGACGCGAAGCAGCGAATCCGGCGTGACGTTGCTCAAGGCATCGGTGGGAAACGCCGCGCGAGCTTCGGGAAAAGGAGAAACGAACGCGGCCGAGATTCCGTAATATGGGTCGAGCGTAAGTCCGGACGCGTCCACTTCAAACCGATTGCCGATCGAAAATCCCCAAAGGCCTCCTTCTCCTGCGTAAACGCGTAACTCCGCGGCAACCGTCGCAAACGTGCGATCTCCCGCGGTCAGGCTCACCGGCAGGCTGTCGAAATAATAAACGCCGAGGGTCGGAGACGGTGCCCAATCAAAAGCGAGAGCATCGTCAAACTGCGCCTCGAACGTCGCAGGAACTGAGGTCGTGAGCCCGGCGAGATCTAAATTGTGCGCATTTTGCAGCGTGCCGTTAACGGTGACTTGTTTCACCGAAGCTGAAGCAATGGTGGTCGATAGGTGGACGGAAAGGACAATGGTTAGGAGGTTTTTCATGGATTGAAATAGGCTTTTTTGAGTCGCTTTCCCCCCACGAATGGCCGTCTTGCGTCGCGCTCGCGCTCGACCTCTACATTGTGTTTTAAGGAACACAAATGATTCGTCGGGATGGCGTTGATCCCGAGGCTGCTGCGGAATGTTGCGAGAGTTCGGAACATCTTTCCCGCGGACGGGGTTGTTTTGACAAAGGGCGGGCGCGGGTTGAGCCTCCTTGGAAGTTCTCCTTGGTCGAATGTCACCTACAGACAAAGCACCTTCGTTCTCTGCTTCTTCGAATGCGAAAGGTGTGCGCTTGGATGAAACCGTGGACGAGCGCGAGGAGCGGATGAATCTCGCGCTGGCTTCGGCGGCCATCGGGACTTGGAATTGGAAGGTGCTGCTGAATTCGATCTCGTGGGACGATCGCATGCACGATCTCTTCGGGCTGAAGCGCGGGACTTTTCCGGAGAAATTTGAGAGCTTCGAGGGTTTGCTGCACGCCGAGGATCGCGAGCGCGTGCGGATCGCCGTGTTGCGGGCGATTGAGGAGGACGCGGTTTTTGACACCGAATATCGTGTGGTCTGGCCGGACGACGGGAGCGTGCATGCGGTGCGGGCGCGGGGAAAGGTGTATCGCGATGGGACCGGGCGGGCGGAGCGGATGACGGGGGCGTGCTGGGATGTGACGGAGCGGCGGCAGGCGGACGAGGCTTTGCGCGAAAGCGAGGAGCGATATGGGCGGCTGCTGGATTCGGTGACGGACTATGTTTATACGGTGCGGATGCGCGATGAGAATATGGTCTCGACTTCGCACGGTGCGGGGTGCCTCGCAGTGACGGGTTTTTCGCCGGAGGAATTTCAATCGGACTCGTGGCTGTGGCACCGCATCATTCATCCCGATGATCAGAAACGCGTGGTGGAAAATGTGTCGGGGATGATGAGGGAGAGGACGCCGGTGACGATCGAGCACCGGATGATCCGTCGCGACGGCGCGGTGCGCTGGGTGAGGAATAAACAGGTGCCGCGTTACGATGCAGCCGGGCAGCTCGTGTCGTACGACGGGCTCGTTTCGGACATCACGGACAGGAAGGAGGCCGAGGAAAAAGTGCGCATGGTTTTGGCCGATCTCACGAGATCGCACGAGGAGTTGAAGGCCGCGCAGATGCAGCTCATTCAGGCGGAAAAGCTGCAATCGGTCGGACGGCTGGCGGCAGGCGTGGCGCATGAGGTGAAGAATCCGCTGGCGACTTTGGAGATGGGCATCCAGTGCCTGCGCGATCTGGATTTCGCGAAGGATGAGACGGCGGCGATGGTGATGGGCGAAATGCAGGAGGCGATCCGGCGCGCGAATGTCGTCGTGAGCGACCTGCTGAATCTTTCTTCGCCGAAGGAACTCGGGATGCGCGAGGCGGAGATTAATCCGCTGATCGAGAAATCGCTCCGGTTTGTGAAGCACGATATTTTGCGGCAAAAGATCGAGGTCATCCGCCATCTTTCGCCGGACCTGCCGCGCTGCCGGGTGGATGAAACCAAGATCGAGCAGGTGCTCATTAATCTTCTCACCAACGCCTGCGACGCGAGGCCCGATCACGGCACGCTGACGGTGACGAGTGCGCTCCGCACCTTGAGTGCGGGCGAGGTTGCGTATGAAGTGGGCGACCGTGCGGGCGTGCGGTTTCGCGACGGCGAGCAGGTCGTGGCGATCGAAGTGCGCGATAGCGGGCCGGGCATTCCCGAAGACAAGATCGGGAAAATCTTCGATCCATTTTACACGACGAAACCGACAGGGCAGGGGACTGGGCTCGGGCTCTCGGTGGCGCGGCAGATCATCGAGCTGCACAAGGGACGGATCGGCGTCGCGAATGCACCGGGCGGCGGCGCGGTCGCGACGATTCTGTTGAAGTGTTTGTGAAGCGCGTCGAAACTCGACGCCATTGAAAAAGCGCATTGTTTTTCTCGTCAGGCTTGCCCTGTTTACTCTCGCAGCAAATTGCCGGGCGCAGGAGGCGACGGCGAATGATCAGGCTCGATTCCTCGCGGGACTGCCGGTGCGCGACACGCCGCTCGCGCCGCTGGCGCTCGATCATGCGTGGGTGGAGCACGCGACGGAATTTGATGCCGCGTGGAAGACGCTCAACACGCGGCAGCTTGCGAAAATCCAGACGTGGTCGCAGCAATTTCTCGTGGACGCCGCCGCGTCATCCGATCCGCTTTTCTACTTTTTCAGCGGCCCGGACATTCTCTACGCTCAGGCGTTTTTCCCGAACGCCTCGACGTATGTGCTGTGCGGGTTGGAGCCGGTCGGCGACATCCCCGACGTGGCGAAATTGCCCAAGGGTGGGCTCGCGCCATCGCTGGAAAACCTGCGCAAAACGCTGGATTCCGTGCTGAGCTTTTCTTTCTTCATCACGAAGGAAATGAAGGTCGATCTGAACCACAAGGAACTCAGCGGCACGCTCCCGCTGCTCTACGTTTTCCTCGCGCGCTCGGACCGCAAGATCGACAGCGTGGAGATGGTCGGTCTCGATAAAAGCGGCGCGTTCGTTTCCGAAAAACCCGCGACGCGTGGCGTGAAAATCGTGTTCTTCGGTCCGACTGGGAAGCAGCAAACGCTCTACTATTTCTCCAGCGATCTCTCGAACGACGCCATCAAGTCCAACCCGGCGTTCACGAAGTTTTGCGCGAACCTCGGCATGGGACAGAGCTTCGTAAAAGCCGCGTCATATCTCATGCACATGCCTTATTTCAGCAACGCACGCGACTTCCTGCTCGATCACAGTCGCGCACTCGTGGAGGACGATTCTGGGATTCCCTTCCGGGATTTTGATCCCGTGAAATGGACCGTGCGCCTCTTCGGCTCGTATCGCGCGCCGATCGATCTTTTTAAGGAAAAAGTGCAGCCCGATCTCGCGGATCGCTACCGCACAAGCCATCCCGCGCCGCTTGGTTTTTCCTACGGATACAGATGGCAGCCGAGCGATTCGTGCCTGATCCTCGCGACGCCCAAATAGCGTAAGACGCGGGTTTTCAGCACCGAAAAATCTGGCGTAGCGACTTGTTGACAGCCCGGGTCGTCTCGCTAGACTGCCGCTCCTTTTTCCAGAAACCTTCTATCAGTAACACGGCCTATGAAACGCACCTACCAGCCCTCCAAACGCACCCGCAAACGCCAGTTCGGCTTTCGCGCACGCATGAAGACGAAGAGCGGTCGTGCGATCCTGGCGCGTCGTCGCCAGCGTGGACGCAAGCGTTTGCTGCCAAAGGGCGTCGAAATCCACTACGCGCGGCATACGCAGGCCTGAGCGCCTGCGCCCGCTTTTCCAGTCGCGGCTCCTTGCGGAGCCGTGCTGTTACTTCGCCGCAGGAAATGGCCCTGCGCTTTTCCAAGTCCGCCCGGCTTTTCCGAGCATCCGAATTTCAGCGGATGCGTGGCGAGGGTGCGTCGTTTCACGGGAAATTTATGTTGCTGAGTGCGCTCCCTTCTGCGGAGCCGGGTTTGGCGCGGGTCGGGATCATCACCTCGCGTCGGGTGGGTGGCGCGGTGGAGCGAAATCGCGTGCGCCGTCGCCTGCGCGAAATTATGCGGGCGGAACACGCCCATCTTTTGCCCGGCACCTGGCTCGTCATCGTGGCGCGGCATCGGGCGGTGGAGGCGGAATTTTCGGAGCTTCGGGAGGAATGGCTGCGGCTGGTTCGTCGCGCGGCGATTCTCGATTCAGGCTCATGAAGCGCGCGATCCAGATTTCCATCCGGGCGTATCAGTTGCTCGTCGCGCCGATTTTGAAAGTAATCGTCGGTCCGGGCGGTGGATGCCGCTACGAGCCGTCGTGCTCGCGCTATTTTTCACAGGCGGTCGAGGATCACGGAGTGTGTCGCGGGAGCTGGCTCGGCCTGAAAAGGATTGGGCGTTGTCAGCCGTGGGGCGGTGCGGGGCTCGATCCCGTGCCACCGGCCCGCCCGCTCGGATCCCGTCAGCATTGTTCGCATTAGAAATTTATGGATCGCAAAGGAGTCACAGGTCTCATCCTCGTCGTCGCGCTTTTCGGAGCGTGGAATTTTTTCTACATCCGCAAATCGCAAGAGGCTGCGGTCGCCAAGCGGCAGTATGAAGAAACGGTCGCAGCGGAGGAAGCTGCCAAGCCGAAACCCGCGATGGTTCCCGCGGATGCCGCATCGACGCCTGCGGTCGCGGGTGCGCCTTCGGTCACGCCTCCGCCTGCGCTGGAAACGGCGATTCCAGAGAAATTGGAAACGGTTTCCTCGGGCGCGGTGGACTATGCGTTCACTTCTCTCGGCGGTGGAATCAAGCGCGCGACTTTGCTTGAGCATTTCGCGGTGAATGAAAAGAAGGTGGTGCTCAATCAATACGGGACGATCGCGATCGGCGATGTCTCGGAAATCGCGGGCGAAGGGCTCGGTAAACCGTTCGTCTCGAAGGTCGATGCGGCGGCGGGTACGGTGCAGTTCGATCGGACGGATGAGCGACAGATTCAACTGACCAAAAAATTCACGCTGCCGAAATTCGCGGAACTGAAGGGCAAGGACCGGTTGCGCGAGGAATACTGGCTGACGCTCGACGTGAGCTTTACGAATCGCGCCACGCAGCCGGTGGAAATCCCGCGCTACTTCGTTCACACGGGATCGTCCGCGCCGATCCATCAGGGCGACCTGCCGACTTATACCGGCTTCGGCTATTTCAAAGAAACGAGCATGAAGCTCGTGCCCGCCTCGTGGTTCAAGGGCGGTGGGTTCCTTTTCATGAAGAGCAGTCCGCGCGCGGCTTATCCCGAGAATCCGGAAGTGCTCAGCGATGTGAAGTGGGCGGGCGTGACCAATCAATACTTCGCCACGCTTTGCACCCCGGTCGTCGATGAAAAGGCGATGAGCGACGAGCAGGTGAAACAGCGTGGCATCGCCGTGTGGGCGCGGCCGTTCTTGGTGAGCGATGAAGCCTGGCTCGCGGCCGGGCACCCGGCGGAAGATCACGGAGAGCGTGATGGCGTGGATGGCGCGATCGGTATGGCGGGCTTCAAATTGCCGCCCGGCGAAACAGCGACGCGCACTTTCAAAATCTACGGTGGCCCGCGCGAGCAGCGCCGTCTCGCCGAACTCGGCAACTACGAGGCCGAGATCATGGATTTCGGCATGTTCGGCATCGTCAGCCGCACGCTGCTCGCGTCGATGAACTATCTGAAAGGCGCGATCGGCAGCTACGCCATCGCGATCATTCTCCTCACGCTCGTCATCAAAACCGCGATGTGGCCGCTGCAAAACAAGGCCACGGCCTCGATGAAGCGGATGCAGGCGCTCCAGCCGGAGATGACGAAGATGCGCGATAAGTATAAGGACGATCCGCAGGCGATGAACGTCGAAACGATGAAGCTCTACAAGCAGCACGGCGTGAATCCGTTTGGCGGCTGCCTGCCGATGCTCGTGCAGATCCCGATTTTCTTTGGCTTCTACAACATGCTCGGGAAAGCCGTGGAGCTTCGGAACTCGAAATTCCTGTGGGTGAACGACCTTTCCCAGCCGGACACGATCTTTCATCTGCTCGGCTATCCGGTAAACGTGCTGCCGCTTTGCATGGCGGTGACGATGCTCTGGTCGATGGCGCTTCAGCCGAAATCCGGCGACCAAATGCAGCAGCGGATCATGATGTTTGTGCCCTTGATCTTCATTTCCTTCTGCTACAATTTCGCGTCCGCGCTGGCACTTTATTGGACGGTTCAGAACATATTCTCGATCGTGCAACTCTATGTGACGCGGAATAAAACCGTACTCGCTCCGGAGATCGTGCCTGCGCAGAAACCCAAGCGTTAAGAGACACCCCCAATGAGCCTGAACCCACGCGAAACTCTGGACACGATGCTCGGTCTGCTGGGCTTCGTCTGTGAGATCAAGGAGTTCACGGCGGACCACGGGCTCATCCTGCAAGTTTACACGGCGGACAAAGAGCGCCTCATCGGTCGCAACGGCGCGCTGCTGGAAGACATCCAGTTTCTACTGAATCGCGTGATTCAGGCGCACGACAAAGCGGCTCCGCGCGTGCAGGTCGATATCGAGCACTGGCGAGAAATGAAGGACGACAGCCTTGCGCATCGTGTTCGGAAAATCGCTGAGATCGTCCGCAAAACAGGCCGCTCTTTTCAGCTCGAACCGATGAACGCCTACGAGCGCCGTATCGTTCACAACGCCTTTAAAGACGACCCGGAAATCGCCTCGTCGAGCCCGCCCGACGAGGCGCGGATCAAGCGCATCACGCTGCGGAAGCGGAGTGCGCCCGCAGCTTCGTAATTTTCGCGAAGCCGGGCGAAATTCGGATTCAGGCTGGCGACTCGTCTTCGACGAACTGCGTCATCACCCGCCGGCGATGAGCGCGAGGCTGTTGGACAGCTTTACGGCTCGTCATTTTTCGTCACGGGCGGGATGGGCGAAGGAGACGAAGGCGCGGAAAGGGTTCCATCGAGACGTTGATGCTCGCGTCGAGCTTCGCGTAGATCGCGCTCATGTTCGCGAAGCTGGAGGCCAAACCCGAACGAAATGCCCAAGAAGCCTAAGCTCATGTTGAAGATTTACGGGAGGGAAAGGCGGGGCTTGGTCATGGGGAAAACTGCGAGGTTTGAAAATGTTCAGCCGAAAATATTCCGGGCGACGCGCCAGCCGACATACACGCCGAGGATGCTGCCGATCCCGCTGGCGATGATGGCTGTGCCCAGCCCGAATTGCTCGCCGATCCACCAGCCCAGCGCGCCAAAAACATTCATGCCGACGAAGATGAGCAGCTTCATCGGGCTAAGTGTGCGGTAACTTCAATGCAGCACCCAGCGCTCTGCCGGGTGCCGCATTTGGAGTCATTTCAGAAAGCCGAAAACCCTACACGCTCCGGCGCGTTGCCACGACTTTTGGTTTTTCCTTCTTCGGCTTTTTGACTTCTTTTTTGTGAGCGTTGTTACCTTTGGCCATATCGAGTTGCTGGTGTGAAGTTGCGTTGAGACTCCGCTGTTTTCGCAGAGAACTTGGAGTCTCTGTAGCAGGTGCGGGAGAAAAAGTGGAAGGGCAACTTCGCGAAAGTTATTCTTGAGGCTGCGACTCGCTCGGGCGCTGCGGACTGCCCGAATCACCGTGGATTGCGCGCGACTTCAAGCTTGGGAATGCCGTTCTTGTTCGCCTTCGATTTCCGACGCGGTTTGGAAGCGCCGAGCGCGATGGCCATGAACTCCGCCTGGCAGTCGCGCGGCGTTCCGCCTTTCGGCACCTCGGGCGGCGCGTAGCTGCCGTCGGGTTTCAGCGTCCACGCCTGCCGGTTGTCGGCGAGTTGCGCGGTGAGGATTTGCGTGAGCACTCGCTCGCGGTTCGCGGCATCGGTGATCGGGAAGACGACTTCGACGCGCCGGAAAAAATTGCGCGGCATCCAATCCGCGCTGCCCATGTAGAGCCGCGGCGAGTCTCCATTTTGAAAATAGAAGATGCGCGAGTGTTCGAGGAAACGCCCGACGATCGAGCGCACGTGGATGTTTTCGCTGAGGCCGGGAACGCCGGGGCGCAGGCAGCACGTGCCGCGCACGATGAGGTCGATGCGGACGCCGGCGTGCGAGGCGCGGTAGAGCGCTTCGATGACTTCGCGATCCACGAGCGCGTTCATCTTCGCGATGATGCGCGCGGGCTTGCCCTGAAGCGCGTGCTCGGTCTCCTGCTTGATGCGTTTCATCATCGTCGCGTGGACGCTGAAGGGCGCGATGAGCAGTTTTTTCGCGCCCTGAAATTCGCAGAGGCCGGTGAGCAGATTGAAAAGATTCGTGGCGTCTTCCACGCAGTCGGCATCGACGGTGAAGAGCGAGAGATCGGTGTAAATGCGTGCGGTGCTCGGGTTGTAATTGCCCGTGCCGAGATGCAAGTAGCGGCGCAGACCGTCATCATCCTTCCGCACGACGAGCGTCACTTTGCAGTGAACTTTGTGATGCACGATTCCGTACACGACGTGGACGCCCGCTTCCTCCAGCCGTCGCGCCCAGAGGATGTTGTTCGCTTCGTCAAAGCGTGCTTTTAACTCGGTGACGGCGGTGACTTGCTTGCCGTTTTTCACCGCATTCATGAGCGCGCCGACGACGCGTGGATCGCCGCCGGTGCGGTAAAGCGTCTGCTTGATCGCGAGCACGTTTGGATCGCGCGAAGCGAGTTCGAGGAAATCGACGACGCTGCTGAAATTGTCGTACGGATGATGCAGCATCACATCACGCTGACGGATGACGGAGAACATTTCCGCGCCGTCGCGGAACGGGACGGCGACCGGCGCGACGAATGGTTTGTCGCGCAACTCGGGCGAGTGATCGCCTTCGTAAATCGCCATGAGGCGGACCGGATTCAGCGGGCCGTCGATGATGTAGAGATCGTCCGGCGTGAGATCGAGCGTCTCGAGCAGGAAGTGGTAAATTTCGCTCGGGCAATGGTGATCCACTTCGAGACGAACCGCCGCGCCGCGCCGCCGATTGTGCAGCTCGGCCTCGACCGCGCTGAGGAGATTTCCCACGTCCTCTTCGTCGATATACAGCTCGCTGTTGCGCGTCACACGGAAATGCCAGAAGCCTAAGATCGTCGTGCCTGGGAAAAGATCGGCGAGGTAGTGGCCGATGAGATGGCCCATGAAAATATAGCCATCGACATCCTCGCCGCGTGGCAATTTCACGAGTCGCTGGAGCACGCGCGGCACTTGCACCACGGCGAGCCGGCGCTGCACTTCGCCGCTGCGCTCAATCTCGAGCTGCACGGCGATGTTCAGCGATTTGTTCAGCAGTTGTGGAAATGGGTGCGCCGGGTCGATACCGAGCGGCGTGAGGACGGGGCGCACATTTCGGAAATAGTAATCCTCCAGAAAATCGCGGTCCGCGCGATCGAGTTTGTCCCACGTGAGAAAGTGAAACCCGTTCTTCGCCAGCGCGGGGACGAGGTCTTCGCGCCAGCAGCGGAATTGCTGATCGACCATCTTTTTCACCCGCTGCCGCACCGCCCGAAAAGTCCCCGAAGCCGTGAGCCCATCGAGGCTACGCTCGACCACATCCGACTCGATCTGTTGTTTCAGCCCCGCCACGCGCACTTCAAAAAACTCGTCGAGATTTGAACTCGTGATCGTGAAAAACTTTACGCGTTCCAGCAGCGGATTCGTGGGATCGAGCGCCTGATTCAGCACGCGCTGGTTGAATTCCAGCCAGCTCAATTCACGGCTGATAAAATGCGCGGTGGAAAATTTCTGCATACTCTTGGAAGCCATCGCCGCCGAGGCTAGCCGCGAGCGCGTTCCAGCGCAAAGCGACAATCTCGTGACAGCGTCCGGACGAAAAAACAGGGAGGGCGAGTCTTGTGCCGGGCGCGTATGCCGTTGCATCGCGCCTCCCGGCTAAAGGCTCGCCCTCCCCGCCAATCACCACCAAAACACAATTGACGATATTAGCGGGAGGCGTGCCACGGCCCGCGCTTCACTGCCCTGGCAGCGAGATTCCGCGCACTTTTTTGTAAAGGGAAACGGCGTAACTGTCCGTCATACCGGAGACGAAATCCGTCATGCGCAGGAGCCGTTCGTATGGCTCCTGCGAAGGGTCTCCGTCTTTCCCGAGGAACTGCGCTGGGACGAGACTCAAGAGTTTCTCGCTCTTGCGCGTCGCCCTTTTCCCGTGCCGCGCAATGTCGTCCGACGCGCCGTAAAATACATCGAGTAAACCGCCGAGCACTTCATAGCCAGCGGCCTCGATTTCCACACCGCGCGGGGTCGCGTAGATCGTCGTCCGGCTGCGATCCTTGATGTGCTGGAGCGCGGCGCGTGCGGGGAGATCGACGTTGAGCAGTTCCTCATCAAACTCACCATCGAGAATCGCCGGTTCATTTTTAAGAAACGCATCGGCGACCTGCTGGATCGAAGCGCCAATCGCCTGCGCGCGCAGGAAGGCGATCTGGTCCTTCGGATCTTTCATCCGGGCGGCGCGCTCGGAATCTTTCGGGTCTCCGCTCACGGCCAGAAAGGCGGCGCGCACTTCCTCGAACGGCAGAAACTTCAGTCGGAAACCGTCCTCGAAATCGACGAGGCGGTAGCAAATGTCGTCCGCCGCTTCGACGAGGAAGGCGAGCGGATGGCGGCTCCACCACGCGGCGTCGGGCGCGCGCCGGATCAGCCCCGTCCGCTCGGCGACTTCGGTGAAAAGTGCGCGTTCGGCGTGGAAAAAGCCGAACTTCTTCGCGCCGATCCCGCTGATTTTCAGGCGCGCTGGGAGTTGGGCCGCCCGTGGATATTTCGTGAACGCGCCGAGCGTCGCGCAGGTCAGTCGCAGGCCGGGATTGTCCGGCATTTGCAAGCGCGTGACGATGCGGAAACCCTGCGCATTTCCCTCGAAGCTCTCAAAGTCCGCGCGCTCCTCAGCCGACAACTCGCCGCGCGTGCGCTCCGCCATCGGCGAGGTCTTGAACCAATGCCGGATTGCGTCCTCGCCGGAGTGACCGAAAGGCGGATTGCCAAGATCATGCGCCAGCGCCGCTGCGGAGACGATCGCGCCAAAATCCGACGCGTGGAATCGTTGCGCGAGCTCGCCGCGTTTCACGATCTCCGCCCCCACGCGCACGCCGAGCGAGCGGGCGACGCTGGCCACTTCGAGCGAGTGGGTGAGCCGCGTGCGCACGTAGTCATTATCCGCCAGCGGGAAGACCTGCGTCTTGTCCTGCAAACGGCGAAAGGCAGACGAAAAGACGATGCGATCGGAATCGACGATGAACGGCGAGCGCAACGGATCGAACGGCGTCGGGCGATCCGAGCCGAGCCGGTCGGCGGAAAGGAGTTTGCGCCAATCCATGCTCACAACTTGACCCCGAGCCCGCGATAGGCGGAGCGGATTTGTTTCATCAACTCGTCTTCGCTCCGGCCATCGAGCAGGATCGCAAGCGTCTTTTTTTGAAAGGCGGTTTGGCCTTCTGGCGTCGCGATAAAGTCCGGCTTTTTCGGATGCGAGATGTCACGACGATAGGTGTAGGAGCCATCTGCGTTCAGCTTCACGCCGGGCGTTTTGAAAAACTCACCCATCGCTTTCCGGTAATCTTCCATCTCTTTCCGCTGACTTTGCACTTCGCGGAAGTAGCGCGCCATGCGTTGCCCGTCGCCTTTCCCGTCGAGGTGCATGAAGTAATACACGAGCAGGTAGGACGTGAAATACAAGCGGTGCGACGCCGCCGGATTTTGCGTCAGCGTTTCCATCCATTGCTCATTCGTAATGTTCAGGAGCTTCTCCAGCGGATACGGCTCGGGCACTCCGCCGACGACCTTCTTTTTCAAAGTATCGACGTAATCTTTCAGCCCGGTCTTCGCGCCCGCGACCCGGAACCGCCCGGTGCGGAGCGGCAGGTTGTTGGTGTATTCCGCCGTACCTTCCACCATCCACTGCGGCAGGAGATCGAGCCAGAAGTGCATCATTTGATGCGTGAGTTCATGCACCATCGTGCCTGAATCAAAGCTTTCGCTCTTTGCGTAACTCGATCCCACCGTCTTCACGCCGATGCTTTCAAAGGGCACGAGAAACGTCTCCGTCTTCGAGCTGTAAATGCCGCCGCTATTTTGCACTCCGCCCGCCGCGAGGTAGGCGGCGCGATCCTTGAGCAGGCGGGCGCGAAAGTAGTCTCCCGATGGCGGCCTCGGCTCGATATTCCACGGCAGCGCTTTCAGCAGTTCATACGTCGCCTCGAAATCACGACCGACTTCCCGCAGCAGCGAATCCTTAAATTTCCCCTGCGATTCGAATTCG
>JANLQB010000413.1:0-3191 GCA_031367565.1 Verrucomicrobiota bacterium | reverse complement strand
AAGATCGATCCCGCCGAGTTCGAGCCATCGGCTCCATTGCCCGATCCACTGGCTCCTTGGGAAAAGGACGAAGAGGGTGAAGATGATGAGGACGGGGATGAATTCATCGCGACGAAAAAGCGGCCCGATCCTCCGCCAGATTTTTGGGATGACGGGCATCCGCTGGCCGACAACTATCGCCTCATGGGCGTGCTAAGTTTGAACGAAATGTGGATCAGTCCGCGCTTCCGTGGCCTAGCCGTCCACCTCATGGGGCGTGAGCCGGATATGGAGATTCCCGACGAAACTCCAAAAGAGTAATCGTCGCGAATGCCCGCACCCTTCCTCCTCCCTACGCAGGGCACGGGCAAAACGTTCCCGCCCGTGTCACATCATCAAAGCCGAAAGAAAACGCATCGGGCAAAGGCGAATTCGAGCGGGCTTGGACCCAGCCGATTTGGAAGCCCCGCAGATTGACACCCACGTCAAACAAGCGTCGAAAATCTCCGCAGTCGCAACGCGGGTTCCCCGAGGTTACGGGACTGCGCGAGGTCGATGTCGAACTCCGCCACCCAGTCATTTGCCTCTTCTGGATCGACTAACATCTGTTGCACTTGCCAGCGCGTGCGATCCTCGGATGGCGTCACATAGGTATGGCGAAGATTCCGCGCTTCCGGGTCGAGGCGCAGGCGCGCATGGGTGACTAGATAGTTCGCATAAGCCTGCCGGAGTTTATCCGCAGTCCACGGCTCCGCATCGGGTATCTCTGGAGAAACCAAGATGGCTAGTGCGGCTTCGTAGTCTTCGACGGTGAGCGCGCGCAGGAAGGTAAAGATGCGCGTGCGGATCGCCCCGGTGAAAGTTTTCGCGTCGCGGGTGATGTCGCGCACGGCGTCCTCCGCACCCGGCGGGCGGACTTCCGCCTCTTCGCCGCGCGGCTGGTAGTTGGGATCGCGCATCTTTTCCCACTCATCGAGCAGGCTGCTATCCACCTGCCGAATCATCGCGCTGAGGTAAAGTTCCATCTCGCGCAGCGTGTCATTCTTTGCGGCGTCGGGGACGGTTTGCGCGAGCACTTTTTGGACGCTGGAAAGATGGCGCAAGAGCAAGCCTTCCGCGCGCTGGAGTTCGTAGCCTTTGATGTAGTCCGCAAATGAACGGAACTCCTCGAACATTTCGCGCGCAATGGATTTCGGGCGGATGTTTTCCGTGCCCACCCACGGATGCCGGTCCGCGAAGGCATTGAAAGTCGAGTAGATGAAATCGCGGTTCGGCTTCGGGTATTCGAGCTTTTCCAGCGCTTCCATCCGATCGTTGTATTCCATGCCCTGCATCTTCATCTCCGCCATCGCCTGATCCTTCACCCGGTCGAGCTGCTTGCGCAGGATCGCACCCGGATCTTCTAGGATCGACTCCACGAGCGTGAGCGCGACCAATGAATAGTCCGGCGCATTCGGGTCCATCATCGGCAACGTGTCGTGGACGAAAAGCGAGAGGGTCTGGTTCATTGAGAAGTCATTCTGCAACGACACATTCACGCGCACCTTCGCGCCATCCATCGTCTGCGGAATGAACTCCACAATCTTCCGCTCCACCAGCGCACGGAAAAGCTGCCAGCCACGCCTCACGAGCGCCTTCCTCGCCTTGGGTGTCTCGTGGCAGCGCGCGATGATGTCGCGCATCGCCGCGCACCCATCACCTTTGCGACTTAGCACGTTGAGCAGCATCCCATGAGTGATCTGAAACTGACTAGTCAACCGCTCCGGTGCCGCAGAGATCAGTCGCGTAAAAGTCTGCTTGTCCCAATTCACGAAGTTCCTCTCCGGCGGCTTCCGCTTCACGAACTTCTTCCCCTTCTGCTCAAGCTGTAGATTCTCGATAAAATGCTCCGGTGCCTGGGCGACGACCCAGCCACAATCATCGAAACCTTTTCGCCCCGCGCGCCCGCCGATCTGGTGGAAATCCCGCGCACTTAGAATTCCAGTCTTCTGCCCGTCAAACTTGCATAGCCGCGTAAAGAGCACGGTGCGAATCGGCACATTGATCCCGACGCCAAGCGTATCCGTGCCGCAGATCACTTTCAGCAGACCGCGCTGCGCCAGTTGTTCCAGAAGCACGCGATACTTCGGCAATAGCCCCGCGTGATGCAGCCCGATCCCATGCCGCAACCACTTCTTAATCTCCGGCCCATACGGACTGCTAAATTTGAACCCTTCCAGAGCCGTCGCCAGCGCCGCCTTTTCCTCCCGCGTACAGACATTTAGGCTCGTGAAATCCTGCGCGCTCTGTGCCGCTTCGAGCTGGGTAAAGTGGACGACATAGACCGGAGCTTTCCCTTCCGCGACCAAGCTTTCCACCGTCCTCGACAACGGCGTTTCCGCGTAGGAAAACTCCAACGGCACGGGTCGATCCCGAGACGAGACCGTCACCGTGGGCCTGCCATTCAAGCGCGTCAACTCCTCCTCAAAAAACGTCGTGTCCCCGAGCGTCGCCGACATCAGGAGGAAACGCGTCTGCGGCAAAGTCAGCAGCGGCACCTGCCACGCCACGCCACGCTCGCGATCCGCGTAGTAGTGAAACTCGTCCATGATCACGTCATCCACCTTCGCGTCCGCGCCTTCGCGCAACGCGATGTTCGCCAGCACTTCCGCCGTGCAGCACAGAATCGGCGCATCACGATTCACCGACGCGTCGCCCGTGCTCAGCCCCACGTTTTCCGGCCCAAAATCGCGACAAAGCGCCATCCATTTTTCATTCACCAGCGCCTTGATTGGACACGTGTAAACCGACCGCCGTCCCTGCGCGAGTGACTTGAAATGCAGCGCCGCCGCCACCAGCGATTTTCCCGATCCCGTCGGCGTACTCAGGATCACATTCCGCTCCTCATACAGCTCCAGCACCGCGTTTTCCTGAGCCGGATAAAGCGTGAGCTTTCGCCCTTCGACATATTCCAGGAACCGCCCAAGTAGCGCGTCGCTCCCGTGCTGATCGTCGGTGGAAAGGAGGCTCGCAAGTGGGAACATGTGGCGGATGGTGCGCGATTTCGAAAGCAAGTGCAGTAAATTCTGCCAGGGGCTCCTTTTTGGCATCGCAAACGAATTACGAATCCAATTTAGCCCGGTCCTCGGACCCGCTTCCGGGAGTTTCCCAGAAGATTTCAACGCCACAGAAGCCTGTATTCACCAGACTTCCCGCTGCATGTAACAACGCTG
>JANLQB010000920.1:0-8682 GCA_031367565.1 Verrucomicrobiota bacterium | reverse complement strand
AGGAGGACCGCGGCGGGGGGATGGAATGAAATGCCCGCATTGTGAAAGTCAGGAAGTGGTCAAGAACGGGAGCAGCCGACACGGCAGGCAGCGCTGGATGCGCAGCTTCCTCACGCCGCCCGCATCACCTTCTGCACCGGCTTCTGGCACCCCTACGGCCTGATCTTTGCCAGCCAGCGCCATCGGCAAGGCATCCCCATCGAGAGTCACCACAGCCGTCTGCGCGTTTACCCGGCCCACCTTCGCCGCCAGACCCATTGTTACCCCAAGAAACTCGCCAACCTCACCGACAGCATCCTCTTTTATCTGCTCAACAAATTGTCATCAATACCTACTGAGCAATCCCGGAATTTGGAGCCTCCTCTTTGGAATTTCCGACGCTCTCTGGCGCTTGCCAGTGCGGGATGAAAGTGAGAGCATCGGTCCAATGAGTCGAATCACCGCCGTAGCCCTCGGCGCACTACTATTTTCACCCATCGCCGCGTTTGCGGAGGATGCGCAGACTTTGACGGAAATCCGGGAGCTCAAGCAACTCATGGAGCAGCAGATGAAACGGATCGACGAGCTGACGGTCGAGGTCGGGCGGCTGCATCAGGCGGTCGAGGCGCACCAGGCAGCGATCGCGCCGGGGACTGCGCCAAAACGTGAAGTCGGCGCCAATCCCGCGTTTTCGGGGTCCACGAATGCTTTGAAACCAGCGGGTGCGAAAGCGGAGCGGGTGAAGCCCGAGTCGGTGCCGGTCGCGAAGGAGGAACCGAAAATCGAGGCATCCACTGGCGTAAAACATCTCGTTGAGAAAGGTGAGACGTTGACCGGCATTGCGAAGCGATACAACATAACGCTGCCGGATTTACTGAAGGCAAACAAAGGCGTGAACGATCGCAAAATGCAGATCGGCCAAACGCTTAACATCCCAATCACCGCAGTGCCCGAACCCGCAAAAGCTCCCGAAACCCCAGCCTCCGAAAAAAAGGAGAACCCATAAATGGAAACCTCACCGACTTGGTACCTGCAAAAGTTTAACGACGAAACGCTCTTCGGCCCGATCCCGTTCGACCAGCTCAAACAGTGGGCTTTTGACGCGCAGATTTCGCCGCTCGACAAGGTTTCGCACGACGGAACGACGTGGGTGAAGGCGCCGATGGTGCCGGATTTGGAGATGGATTACCTCGTCGAGGTGAGCCCGGATCAATACTACGGGCCGACGACTTTTGGGGCGATCCGCGAGTTCCTCCAGATGGGGGAAATCCACGCGGATACCGAGGTGACGAATTGCCGCGACGGCACGAAGGCGGCCCTCAAAGAAATCCCGGAACTTCAGCCGACGCGTGACGAAGATGAGAGCCCTCTTTCGGTGCCACTTCGGACGAGTATTCGCGTGAATTTACAGCAGCGCATCCGCGAACTCGAAGAGGCGCTGATGGATGAGCGCCGCGCCCGCGAAACGGCGGAGCATGTGATCGACAAGCTCGAAGCGAAGCTCGCGGAGATCAACCGCGCAGCCTCGCGCTGAACGTTGGGAGCGGCGGGCGTCCCGCCGCCAAACGAAATCCAATTCGCGAGCGCAAACATCTGTTTTGCGCGGCGGGCGGGAAATATGGGGTCCCGTGCGTTGGGTCGGCGGCGTGCCGCTCGCCGCTCCATGAACTTCAATCGGCGATGAGTTGTTCCACTTCGTTCACGTAAATCAAAAATGGGTCGGGCATCGTGAGGGAACCGGTGTTTTCGATGGCGATCGAGTCCCAATTGATGACGTAGGGATATTCACGCGTCTGGAGGAGTTCGACGGCACGGCCACGGCCACACGCACGGGTTGTTTGCGGGGGAAGTTTCATGGCTTCCGGGCGGCGAACGCGGTCGTTCCATTCGCTGATTCGCCCGGCAGGGGAGAGTGCATGGAAGAGCCCTTTGGCCGGGTCGATGTTGTGGTATTCGAGATCGAGGCTTTGCAGCCACGGGTCATCCCATTCGAGATCCTCGGCTTCGCGGAAAGTTTCGAGCAGATACTTTTTTGAAATCCAATCGACGCCACCGATGAGCGCTTCCGGCTTCGTGCGCAGCGCGGCGAGCGTGAAGCGCCAGCTTTCCAAAAGCCAATCCGTCTCCGCATCGCGTCCCGCGAGATGGCGCGCGGCGTGGGCGTGAAATTCCTCCTGAATATCCAGCGCATCGCGCGTGCGACCGTCTTCCAGCATCACCTCGCCACGTCCCGTCCCCGCGTGGGAAATCTGCCGCGTCGCCACGACGGCGTCTTCCAAAATTACGTCATCAGCCAGGCGACCTTCTTCCAGCAAAGTGAGCACGCAGGCCGTCGTGCCGACTTTCAGCGCGGTAGCAAACGGGCTGATATTCGAGTCGCCAAGCAGCAGGTGCAGCCGCCGAAATCTCCGGTGATCCGCCAGCGGTTCGTCGCGCGCGTTGATGATCGCGCGGTTGAACTGCACCCATTGGTAAATGTCGTTCACGATGTAATCCGCGCGCTGGCTGATTTGAAACGGGACCGCTTGCTCCGGTTCCATTTCATCGAGCGAAAACAACGCCGCATTCGCCTGTCCCACACGCCCCGCTCCAGTGAAAATCTGACGCGTCGCCAGAAACGAAAGCAGCGTCCCAACGACGGGCGGGTGAAACTGCATCTCGCGCCGCATCAAATAGTTTTCGTGGCAGCCAAACGTCGCCCCCGTGTGGTGATCGATGTTGTTCTTCACAAACGCCACCTGGTCGCCCGCGCCCATTTCCTCGATCGCCTGCTGCACGAGCAAATCGCCCGCGAGGTCGTAAGCAACAATATCTTCCAGCGTGCGGCACTCCGGCGAAGCGTATTCGAGATGCCCCATGTCGAGATACAGCCGGCCGCCATTTAGCAAAAATCCACCATTTCCCGGCGGCTCCTCGTAGTCGCGATCGTGCAGGTCGAAAACGCCCGCGCGCATCTTCTTAAATGCATGATTTTTCACCCGCTCGGGCCAGGCATCGGACGGCTCGCCGGAGACCAGGCAGCCGTATTCCGTTTCGATGCCGACGACGCGGTTCATGGGCGGTTGAGAGTCGTTGGTTGAAAGTTGAGAGCCTCGTTCACGAGAGAGCGCACGTCCCGCATGATGGCGTCGATCAAGCGCAACAAACGCGGGATGGACGTTCGCACGTTCGAGGCGCGCCTCTCAACTTTTAACTAACGACGCTCAACTTTCCCTACTCCGAGTAATACAAAATCCGTCCGCACTGTTCGCAGTGGACGACTTCGCGGCGACCCCTTACGCGGACGGCGGTTTGCGTGGTCAGCTTCATGTGGCAGCCCATGCAGACTTCGTGTTCGAGCGCCACGACAGCGTTGTCGCCCTTGTTGGCAAAAAGATGGTCGTAGGTATCGAGCAGCTCTTCATCGACACGCTCAGCGAGTTTGCCGCGGTCTGCTTCGATCTGCTTGAGTTGAACCTGGATGGCGACCGTTTTCGCATCGAGATCCGTGGTCTGCTGGGCGACTTGTGCTTTCACCGCCGCGTTTTCCTTCTCGGCATCGGCGATGGTCGCCTTCATTTTTTCCGCCCCGTCCATGAGATCGAGTTCGCGATCTTCGATCACTTGGATCTCACCTTCGAAACGCTTGATCTCATTCGTCAGCGCCTGAAATTCCTCGTTCTTCCGCGTCTGAAATTTCTGCAAATTGTATTTCGCGATCTGATCCCGCTTTGACTGCGCCTCGTTCTCCAGCTTCTTTCGCTCCATCTCGATCTCCATGCCCTTGAGCTTTACCGAATCGAGCTGCTGCTGCGCCGCCGCCAGTCTTGTGTCGAGATCCTTTCGTTGCGAGGGGGCAAGTTTGATTTCGTGTTTCAGCGCCCGGATTTTGCGATCCCGGTCCTGAATGGTGAGCAACTGTTCGATCTCCTGAAGCATGGCGGCCAGACTGCGCGAACGATTCCTCCACGTCAACCGGATGCGCTGGAACAAATCAGACGAACACCTCGGGGTGCCCGAAACTCTAAACGGTGTTTTTCACCCGGCCAAAACACGGCGCTCATTTTACTGCGTTTCGCCGCTATTTTCGGCGTGGCCAAATTCGCCCTTTGCAAGCGGCGGTCGGCGGTTATCTTCATCGCCCTTTTCTCAAACCCTATGAACGTCGTCGTCGAAAATCTCCCAAACTGCCTCGCCACCCTCAAAATCGAACTCGAACCGCAACGCGTTTCCGAAACATGGAACGCGGTTACGAATGATTTCGGGAAGTTCGCAAAGATCCCCGGATACCGCGCTGGCAAGGTACCGCGCGGGGTGATCGAGAAGCGTTTTAAGAAGGAAATCCGCGAGGAAGTGCAGAAGAAGCTGCTGAATGATTCGACGCGCGAGGCGATCCAGAAACATCAACTGCGCGTCCTCGGTGTGCAGAATGTGGAAGATCTCGAAATCGGCGAGAGCAAGATGTCGTTCACGGCGACGGTGGTGACGCAGCCGGTGTTTGAACTGCCGAATTACAAGGGTCTCGCCGTCGCGACGAAATCGGCGGAGATGACCGATGCGGAGATCGACGAGTCGATCGAGAATTTGCGCGAGCAAGCGGCGGATTTCATCGAGGTGCCAGAGCGGGGCGCGGTGATGGACGATTACATCGTGGTGGATTACTCGGGGACGATCGACGGCAAGCCGGTTCACGAGGTTTTTCCAAAGGCGGGCAAGCCGCTGACGGCGAATGAGGATTTTTGGATTCGCATGACGGACGAGGCGTTTTTCCCCGGCTACTGCGCGCATCTCGTGGGCGCGAAGGCGAATGATGTGAAGGAATTCGACATCGTCGTGCCGCAGGATTTTCCAGTCGAAGGCATGCCCGGCGTGACGATCCACTACGCGGTGACGCTAAAGGGGATCAAGGAGCGCGTGCTGCCAGCGCTGGACGACGCGTTTGCCGATACGGTCATCAAAGGGAAAACGCTCGCGGAACTGCGCGCGACGGCCAAGGACGAACTCTCGACACAAAAGGCGGCGAGTGTGGAAGCCGACAAGCGTGCTCAGGTGATGAAAGGTCTCCTCAGCGGCGTGGAGTGCGAACTTCCTGAAAACCTCGTGCGCAATGAGACGCAGCGGATTCTTCAAGACATCGTAAAGGACAATCAGGCGCGCGGCGTGACGGACGAGGTGCTGAAGGAGAACCAGCAGCAGATCGTCGGCGCGGCTTCGCAGAATGCGCGGGAGCGACTGAAGGGCACGTTTGTCCTGCTGCGGATCGCGGAGAAGGAAAGCATCAAGGCGACGAAGGAAGAGTTGCTCGGACGCGTGGCGGCGCTCGCTCAGAAGTATGAGATGACTTTTGAAAAAATGCTGAAGGAACTCGAGAAACGCGGCAGTCTGGATCAGATCAACGAGGAGATCATCACGGGCAAGGTCCTTGATTTCCTAGTCGCGAACGCTAGCGTCTCCGCCGCCTGAGGCACACCAAACAAAATGATTCTCCGACCCAACAGCAGCAGCATCGTGACGCCACCGCAGAACAACTATTTCATCCCGTACGTCGTCGAGCAGACCGGACGCGGTGAGCGGAGCTACGACATCTATTCGCGGCTGCTGAAGGACCGCATCATCTTCCTCGGCACAGCGATCGACGATGGCGTGGCGAACTCCATCATCGCGCAGTTGCTTTTCCTCCAGATGGAGGACGGGAAGAAGGACATCAGCATTTACATCAACAGCCCCGGCGGTTCGGTCACGGCTGGTCTGGCGATTTTCGACACGATGCAGTTCCTCACATGCGACGTGAATACCTACTGCATCGGCATGGCGGCCTCGATGGGCGCGGTGCTGCTCGCGGCAGGCACGAAGGGCAAACGTTACGCGCTGCCGAATTCGGACATCATGATCCATCAGGTCAGCGGCGGCGCGCAGGGAACGGCGAGCGATGTCGAGCGGACGGTGGAATACATGTACAAGCTCAAGAAACGCCTCATCCGCATCTTGGCGGACAGCACCGGCAAGAGCGAAGAGGTGGTAAAGAACGATTCGGATCGCGACTATTACATGAGCGCTCTCGAAGCGAAGGAATATGGCATCGTCGATACGGTCGTCAGCTCCCGAAAAGATCTCAAAGTGGAGACTCCGGCAGACGCTGGCGCGGAAAAAGCTGACTCCTGATCGTATATGGCCAGAGCGAGTAATTTAACGATGTGCAGTTTCTGCGGGAAGAGTCATGCCGAAGTGCGCAAACTCATCGCTGGCCCAGGAGTGTACATTTGTGATTCTTGCATCAATGTCTGCAAAGGCATCCTCGATAAGGAACTGAACGAAGACACGAGACGCCAGAGCACCACGCTGCGGGTTCCAAAGCCGATCGAAATCCGTCGTCAGCTCGACAATTTTGTCATCGGTCAGGACCGTGCGAAGAAAGTGCTCAGTGTCGCCGTTCACAATCACTACAAGCGCATCCTGCACAACAGCTCTGTCGGCAGCAGCACCTCGGTGCAGGTGCAGTTGGATCCGCTCGCGGATGTCGAAATCGAGAAGAGCAACATCTTGCTCATCGGCCCGACCGGCAGCGGCAAGACACTTCTGGCCCGTACGCTCGCTCGCGTCCTCGACGTACCCTTTTGCATCGCAGATGCCACCACGCTCACCGAAGCCGGCTACGTCGGCGAGGACGTGGAAAATATCATCCTCCGCCTCTTGCAGAATGCGGACTACGATGTGAAGCGCGCCGAGATCGGCATCGTTTACATCGACGAAATCGACAAGATCGGGCGGAAGACGGACAACGTCTCCATCACCCGCGACGTCAGCGGCGAAGGGGTGCAGCAGGCTCTGTTGAAGATTCTCGAAGGCACGACGTGCAACGTCCCGCCGCAAGGAGGCCGCAAGCATCCACATCAGGAATACATTCAAGTCAGCACCGAAAAGATTCTATTCGTCTGCGGCGGTGCATTTGTCGGGCTGAACAAGCTCATCGAACGCCGGCGCGGTAAAAAGGTGCTCGGATTTGGCGGGATGCATGGGTCAGAACAGATCGCCGAGGCGGAGGTGCCGAACAGCGAAATTCTCCGCTACACCGAGCCAGAAGATTTACTTGGCTTCGGGATGATCCCGGAGTTTGTGGGCCGTCTCCCCGTCGTCGCCGCGCTCGATCAACTCTCGGAAGATGAGATGGTCATGGTTCTCACCGAGACCAAAAACGCGATGATCAAGCAATACACCAAGCTGATGGCCATGGAAGGTGTGAGCCTCACCGTGACAAAGGACGCCCTCCGCGCCCTCGCTCAGCAGGCGGCAACAAAAGGCACGGGAGCCCGCGCCCTCCGCGCCATACTCGAGCGCATCATGCTCGACATGATGTATGAGATTCCGAGCCGGGAAGACGTCGCAGACGTGACGATCAACCGCGCAGTCGTCGAAGGGAAAAAAGCCCCGATCATTCGTCGGAAGCAGGACAAAGACGCTGCGTAAGGGATTTTCCTGAGAGGCAGTGTAAAAAGTCGGTTTGGCCCGCGAAACACGCCAAAAACGCCAAAAACGCGAGAGGAAAGCGTCTTGTCTTTTTCTGTTTCCCGCCATTTCGCGTTTTTCGTGGACCCTCATTCCTGCCAACTCGGACTTTTTACGCAGTCACTAAAACGCGGGATTGCGAAAATTGAACGCCCCAAAGTGCCGCCATCGGGAAGTTCATCTTTTTCAGATTCGAACATCTCTCGGTCCGAATCTGAGAATTTCCGAGTAAAGCGCCCGCTCGGGCTTCTTTTAACGACACTTAAAGAACGCCTTCTTACCTTTTTCACTCCATCAGAATCTTGCGCTTCAAAAAAAGATGAAAGTTTCTGTAATTCTCGCTTGCGCTACCGTCCTACCAGCATATTCTATTCTCGAATTTAGAAGATTGTTCTGGGGGGAACATCAGCCCTTCGCAGCCACTCGGTTGCGGGGGGCTGAACTTTGTACGGATATGGTGGCCGATATGGAGGAAGATCCCAGCCTTCCAAGCCGTCCCCTGAGAACCGCCTATCCCGATGCCCGATCTTACTCCCTTAAAATGGCTCTTAGCCATCCTCGCCGCCTTCGGTATCGGCGTTTCTAAAAGTGGGTTCGCTGGAATCAGCCTCGTCCACGTCCTAGCCTTCATCTTCCTATTTGGAGCGCGCGATTCCACCGGCGTCGTGCTCCCCATGCTGATCGTTGGCGACCTCCTCGCCGTCATCGCCTTTCGCCAACACGCCCGCTGGGAATATATTCGCCGTCTCCTGCTGCCCGCCATCACCGGAATCCTGATCGGCTGGGCTCTCATGGGACGGATCTCAGATGCCGCCTACAAGCCGGTCGTCGGCACGATCATTCTCTTTCTTTCCGCGCTTCAACTTCTCCGACTTTGGCAACCGCACCTCTACGATAAAGCCCCCCATCAACTCTGGTTTGCATGGCTCATGGGCCTCCTCGCCGGCGTCACCACCATGCTCGCTAACGCCGCCGGACCCATCATGGCGCTCTTCTTCATCGCTGTCTCCCTCCCGAAACTTGAACTCGTCGGCACCAGCGCCTGGTTGTTCCTCATCATCAACTGCCTCAAAGTCCCCTTCAGCGTACAACTAGGCCTCATCCACCCGGCCACCCTCGTTTTCAACGCCACCCTCATCCCTGCCATCGCTGCAGGCCTGTTCGCCGGCCGCTGGTCCGTCACCCGTATCCCTCAGCGCATCTTCGACGCCCTTCTCCTTT
>JANLQB010000313.1:0-4926 GCA_031367565.1 Verrucomicrobiota bacterium | reverse complement strand
AAGCGTTTGCGCATCTTGCCCGAGATGTGCGCGAGCACGAGATGCTTGTTCGCGAGCTCGACGCGGAACATGGTGCCGGCGAGGACGGAGACGATTTTACCTTCTGTTTCGATGACTTGTTCAACTGCCATAAATGCGACGACTGCGGTGCCGCGTGGGGCGGCAAAATGAGTGCGCGGGACGAATCCCACAACGGGTGAAAAAATGCTTTCCAGGAAGCACTCCACGCCATCAGGAGACGCCGCGAAGGGTCGCGATCATCGCCGGATTAGCCGACAAAGCAAGCGATTGCGTTATTCCGAAAACAGAAAGTGCAAGTCGTCGAGCGAGAGGCTTTGCGCGAATTTTTCCTCGCCCAGCACGTCGTCCGCGAGGCCGCTCTTCTGCTTTTGCAGCGCGCGAATTTTTTCCTCGATGCTGTTCTTAATGAGCAGCCGGTACGCGATGACTTTGTTCACCTGCCCGATGCGGTGCGTGCGGTCGATCGCCTGATTTTCCACCGCAGGATTCCACCACGGATCGAAAAGGACGACGTAGCTGGCAGCGGTGAGGTTCAAACCGAAGCCACCCGCTTTCAGCGAAATCAGGAACACGGCTGGGCCTTCCGTTCCCTGAAATTCCCTCACGAGGTCGCCACGATTTTCCGTGTCGCCCGCGAGGTAAAACATCGGCCAGCCGCGCGCTTCGATCGACTCACGGATGAGGCCGAGCATTTCCACAAACTGCGAGAAAACAAGGACCTTGTGGCCTTCCTCGATGAGCGGTTCGAGCGTGTCGAGGAGCGCTTCGAGCTTGGCGCTTTCCGCTTTGGAGTCGGGCTTGACGAGGCGCGGATGGCAGCAGATTTGGCGCAGGCGCAGGAGCGAGGTTAGAAAGTGGAAGCGTTCTTTCGCGAGCTGCTTTTGCGTATCCACGCGCAGGAGCATCTGCTGCGCACGTTTGAGTTCGGCGCGGTAGAGCGTCTTCTGTTCGCCTTCGAGTTCGCAGTAGAGGTCTTCCTCGATGCGATCCGGTAAATCTTTCGCGACCTGGCCCTTCGTGCGGCGGAGGACGAACGGGCGCACCCGCGCCGCGAGCCGGCGGCGCGCGAACGGGTCTTCCTTTGCATCGTAAGTGCGGGCAAAAGCCGTGCGCTGGCCGAGGATGCCGGGCATCGCGAAAGCCATGAGGCTCCACAGATCGAGTAGCCGGTTTTCGATCGGCGTGCCGCTGAGAATCAGGCGGTGATCGGACTTTAACCCGCGTGCGAGTTTTGCCGTGGTCGAGTCGGGATTTTTGATGAACTGGCCTTCGTCCAAAATCACGACGAGAAACTGGATCGCCGTAATCTCTTTCTCCAAACTACGGAGTTGCGCGTAATTGATGACGTGCAGATCAGCGCTCGCGATTTCCTTCGGCAAATCTGAAAGATCGAGCCGGCTCCAGACGCGCACGCGCATGTCCGGCAGGAAGTGCTCCACCTCCGCGCGCCAGTTATCCGCGACGCTCTTCGGGCAGACGACGAGCGACGGCGGAGATTTCGGCGTTCCGCTTTCCGCCTTCCGCTTTTCCGATTCCTCCCGCAACCACGCCAGCCACGTCAAAGTCTGCACCGTTTTCCCAAGACCCATGTCGTCGGCGAGCACCCCGCCGAAGCGGTTCGTGCTGAGGTACGCGAGGAAATGGAAGCCTTCGATCTGATACGGTCGCAGTTCCGCGCGGATCGCCGCCGGCACATCCGGCATCACGCGCGTTTGCAGTTCGCTCGCGCGGCGCTGGACGTTCTCGTATTGCTCAGCGGGCAGGAATCGTTTCGCCGCCGGATCAGCAAGCTGGAGCGCGTGCATCCGTTGCGGTTCGCTGGAAAGATCTCGCGGGTTCAGACCGAGGCGCGAGAGCTGTTCATCGTCTTCGTCGGAAAGCTTGAACTCCAGCCTGCGCCAGCCTTTGTCGCCGAGGCGCACCCATTTACCACCTGCGTCGAGGAGCAGCTTTAACTCCGCCTTTGTGAGCTGCGTGTCGGAAACATCAAGGATCACGCGGAGATCGAACCAATCCAAATCCGCCTCCTCCACGCCCAGCCGCACCGTGCCGGAAATTGCCTCGCTTTTGAAGGAAGCGAGATCGCCGAGCAGCTCCACCGTGAGCCCCAGCGGGAGGCTCGTGAGCCATGTGCCGAAGATGTCCGCGAACTTTTTCGTGACCTTGAAATGAAAATGCCGCGCAAACGAATCCCACTTCAGCCGCAGCGAATCGAGCAGCGCAGGCACGCCCGCGAGCGCACTGCGATCGTGAAAAGTGAGCGAGTCTTTCTTCGCATTTTCAGGGCTCGTCTCGACCCATTCATCGCGCACATACACGAACGTCGCGCTCGCATCTTCCGACTCCGCGAGCACATGGATGACGCACGTCTCCTCCTTCGCGCCGGGATACGTCGGCTGGATTTCACACCGCAGCCGCGGCTTCACCACCACCGTGCGCACGCGCTGCTTCAGCCGTGGCGGCAGCTCCACGCCATGCTTGCGGAGAAAACGCACGCCGTGTCCCGTCTCCAGCGCGGGAGCCGGGATGCGCGCTTCTTCACCCGGCGTGAGCGCGTGCGTATCGAGAACGGGCCCGCGCCAGATCGTGTCGCGAGTGAGGTAAAGTGTGGGCACACCTTCCACCACGAGCAGAAAATTTTCCGCCGCGTTTCCATCCGGCTGCACGAGGCGCAGTCGATAGTCGCCCGTGTCATCCTCCGCAGGATCGAGCTGCCAGCGCAGCGCCTCCGCAGGCCGCGCGAGCGGCAGCCCGGACTCGCTGATGAGTCGGCTCTCCAGCCACGGAACACGCAGCATTTCACCGATCAACTCCGCTGCCGCAATCTCCGTGTAGCGCAGCGCAGGCGCGTGACCGAAATCCGCGCGCTCCTCCAAAAGCTGACGCAGCAGCGCGCCCTCCGGCGTCAGCGTGCTCGTGAGGATGTCCGGCAATTGCCGAAACGTCGCCGCCTTCATCTGCTCAAAGTCCGCCGCACCCGGCTTCTTCATCTCGACGATCGCCTCCTCCGCGTAAAAGCGAACCCGCAAATCGTGCTCGCCGGGCGGCAACTCCGCCTCTGCTTCCGGCAAACGCGAGAGCAGTTTTGTCCAGCGATCCACCTCGCGCTCCCGCCGCCAGTTTTCCATGCGCTCGCGCAACTCCGCCGGCACCTTGATCGTCCGCATCGGCTTCGACGCCGTCTGCCCGACCGTCTCGGCGAAAAGCGCCACGTATTGCCAAAACTCCAGTTCATCCTCGGGAAACTCCGGCCACGCCGGGACGCGATCCCAATTAAAACCTGGCACCTTAAATCCCAGCGTCGCGAAATCATTGACGACAATCCCCTGCACGTCCTTCGCCTTCGCGAAAACGGCGGCGACTTTGTGCAAATACTCGTTCTCGTCCTCGTCCGGCTTCCGCCCGAGCCCCTTGGCCAGCGCATCCGCGAGCGGCCCGGTCGGGGGATTTAAAGGTTCGGGGGCTTTCGACGCCGGCCGGAGCGGGCTTCGATCCAGCACGGTTTTCATCACCGCGTAACAATGCTTGCACTCGCTTCCCACCGGACAATCGCACTCACAGTCCCACGTCCCTTTCTCCGAATCGAAAGTGGCGATGACCTCGTATTCCTTCGTGCCCGTCACATTGGCGTAAAACCCGATCTCCTCGTCAGGAAATTGCTCGATCTTCCGCACCCGTTTCCGCGCGATATATTCCTCCCCGCGCTGCACCGTGACGCGCGAAATCCCGCGCAAATATTCAAGCGCGGCAGTTCGTGCGATTTCGGGAATTCCGGGAAACATGGGGCGCGACAGTAAGGGAGCAAAGACCTCCCGCAAGGGCGAATGCCGCGCGGATGCGCAATCGCGTCAGCGACTCTTTTTGGGAACGCTTTTCTTTCGCGGCGTCTTGCTCTCTTCTACAACTGCGACCGGCTTTTCCAAAGCCGGAGCGGACGTGATCGCCGGCGTAGTCTCCTTCTCCCGCAAACCCGGGATACGCCCGTAGCCCACGAAATCCACCCGCTTCTCGGGCTTCGCCGGATCAAACTTTGGCATCTTAAAGTCGAACACACTCACGCCCCACCGCTGCACTCCGGCGTAGCTACGCCCATCGCTCGCGCCAAACATCACTCGCTTCCCCGATTTCTTCTCGCGACCGAGATAAAGCATGACGTGGCTGATCGGAACATCGCGCCCCGTTTGGTAAGTCCCCGTCCAGAAAAGCAGATCGCCCGGCAGCAGATCATCGAACTCGAATCCGTCCGCCGTCTTGCTCACCACGGAAAAGAAGCGCCCATTTTTTCGCACCCACGAATACTGCCCGCTCGAATCGCGCGGCACGCCCGCGAAGCCCTGATCCGTCAGCACGCGAAAGATCGTCCCGCTGCAATCCATCCCGCCCGTCGCCGGATCATCGCTGCCAAAAGCGTAAGTGAGATTCAACTTCGTGAGCGCGAGGGCCGCCCGGAACAACTCCTGCACGCGCGGCGGCTGCACGGAAAAATCCGCCAGCTCCTCCGGCTCGATCGAAGCCGCCGGAGCGCGCTCTGGCTTTGCTGGCTCGGTCGCTTCCGACTTTTTCTCTTCCGGCTCCGGCGGCGGTTTCGGAGTCGGCTGAGGTGTCGCCGCTGGCGAAGCAGACTGCTTCTTTTTCGAGGAACGCGCAGGCTCAGCGACCGCAGACGACCATAAAATCAACCAAACCGCTCCGACAACGACGCAGCCACGCACACTCATCGCGGAAGCAGGCTACTGAAACCTCTCGATCGTCACCTGCATCACCTTCGGCTTGCCCTCTTCCTTCATGAAATTCACCGAGAGCTTCACCTTCGGATTCTTCTCAAACTTCGCCTCGAATACGAGCAACGGCGTCTCGCCTTCCACGACCGATTGCGCCGCGATCAGCTTCTTCGATTCATATTTC
>JANLQB010000295.1:0-4465 GCA_031367565.1 Verrucomicrobiota bacterium | reverse complement strand
CACTTCCACTTCCACTTCCACTTCCACTTCGCGGGCTTCGCGGTCGATGACGACGGTTTTGGAAGGGGATGTTTCCATGAAAAAGCGCGGTTATTTCGAGGCCGCGACGCGCTGGTTCCAAGGCATCCGCCCGAGCAGCAGACCCATCCCGCACCAGTCCGTGAGCCCGGCGAAAACGAGCCCCGCGCCGACGAACGCGCTGAGGCCGTAGAAGCCCGGATGCACCCACGTCCCGAGGATCACGCCTGTCAGGACGAGCGCGCCCGCCGCGATGCGGACCTGACGTTCGAGGCTGATGATTTTACGGCCACTGCGCTCCACCGGGAGCCCCGCGTCGGCCCACGCCTGCGTGCCGCCTTCGACGACGCAGCATTGCGTGAAGCCGCTCTTTTCGAGTTTTTCCGCCGCCTGCGTGGCGCGTCCGCCGCCTTTGCAGAACAGATAAACGGGCATGTCTTTTTTGAAAGCGGAATCGCTGGCCAGGCGGGCGGCGTCGAGCCGATCGAGTGGGACGAGGTGGACGCCGGGGACGTGGACTTCCGCGTGCTCGGCAGGCGTGCGGACATCGAGAAGCGCGACGGCCGGGTTGGTTTTCTGAAGGTCGAAAAGTTGGCGTGGTGAAATTTTCCGCATGGCGAAATCATACATCGTCATGTAGCGATACGTCAACAGCCCCATCTGCTTTTGAAGGAGTCGGGCGCGATGGGAGAGTGAGGCACCTGCTGCTCCGGAGCATTTTGGGTTATTTGGAGAGTGCTTTCCAGGTTCAACCCCCGACTCGGCGGAAATCTCGCCCTCCCGCGGCAACTGTCGCTTGCCATGTATCGCTTTTCGGCGATGCTCTGCCGTCTCGTGCTAATGGCAAAACTCAATCGCGCTGCTCTCGAAAAAATCGCCGCCAATTTCCGCGCACTCTCGGAGCCGACGCGGCTCGCCATTTTACAGGAGCTCAAAGCCGGGCCGAAAACGGTGAACGAATTGGTGGAAGCGAT
Source organism: Verrucomicrobiota bacterium (assembly GCA_031367565.1). Classification (GTDB taxonomy): domain Bacteria; phylum Verrucomicrobiota; class Verrucomicrobiia; order Chthoniobacterales; family Chthoniobacteraceae; genus JANLQB01. Next base: position 3,473 of record JANLQB010000295.1, on the reverse strand, counting down.
TGGGCTTTCGCAGGCCAACGTTTCCAAACAACTGAGCGTGCTGCGCGAGGCGGGCTTTCTGGTGCGTGAGCAGCGGGGGACGCAGGCGTTTTATTCGATCGGCGAGGAGATGGTGATGCAGCTCTGCGCGTTGGTGTGCGATCGGCTGAACAAGCAGGCGCTCGCGCGGCTGGAGACTTTCTCGATCTGATTTCGCGGCTACGGAGCGACGTTCACGTTGAACGGAACAAAGATCGTTTTTCCATCGACGACGACCTGGCAGAAAAGACGGATGAAACCGGGGCGCGGGGGGTAGAATTTGAAGCCGAGGATCGGGCCGCCGCGGAGGTCGTCGCGGGTGACATCGCCGCCTTCGGGGTGCAAGTGGACGACGGTGCGGTAGTCTTCGTAGAAGCCAACGAGGTGGGCGAAGGCGTTCATGACGGGTTCGAGCTGGCGCAGGGGTTTGCCGGCGGGGTCGGTGATTTCGATCTGCATGACGCGGACTTGTTTGGCGCGCGGGAGTGCGCCGTTTTCAAAGGTGAGGCGGAAATTTAGTCCGCCCGCGAGCGTCGCGAATTTACCGGACAGGTCGCCGATCGACTCGGGTGCAGCGGTCCCGGGGAGTTCGACGGCGGGGTATTCCTGGACGCCACTGTCGGCGGGGACGAGGTCGGCCCAGATGCGGTAATTGCTGCTTTTGGTCGGGGTGAACGTGAAGGCGTATTCGCCGGGCACGTCGGTCGGCATGGGGTGCTCGTGGTGGTAGTCGGTTAGGCTTGGGTCCACGATGAGCAGGTGGATCGGCTGGGTGTGCATGACCATGAGGTCTTTGATCAGCACAGGCGATCCGTCGCGGCGCTGGATGCGGACTTTCACGTCGGCTTTTTTGCCAGCTTCGAGCAGGCCGGACGCGGTCGCTTTCAAGAGCATCGTGGGCTCGCCGGGCGGGACGTAGATGAAGCTGTACGGGATGCGCCGTTTCACCATCGCCATGCCGCATTTTCCGCAGGACGTCGTGGCGTTTGGCGCGACGCATTCGGGGTGCATCGGGCAGAGCGAGATTTCGGTAGCGACGATCTTCGGATCGAATTGCGTGGCCATTTTCGCGAGGACGGCACGGAGGGACTCGAAGGCTTTCGTCGCGGCATCGCGATCCTTCGCGGCGCCGGCAATGGCGAGGTCATTGATGAACGCGAGCCCGCGCATCGACTCGGCCTTCAGGTCCACACTTCGCTCCGCCGGGTTGTTTTCCATCGCGAGCCGCCGCAGCGCGGGGCTGCACAGCGACCCCTGAATTTGCAGCTCCGCGAGACGATCCTCTTTCAGAAGCCGCTCTACATTTGCCGTGGCGAGGCCGATGACGTTCCAGGCCTCGGCAGCGTCGGGTGGTTCGAGGATATTCGGCGGGAGCGGAATGTCAGCGCGGGCGGCTAAGGCCAGACAAAAGATGGCCACGAAGACGGAAAGGGAACGTTTCATGGTGCGACTGAACGCTTCGCACGCGCACGCGCGAATGTGAAGCCGCTTCCCGACGAAACAGACCGCCTACCCGACCTTCTGTTCCGAACGTTTGCGCATCCCGGCGTTCAGAACTTTTTTGCGGAGGCGGAGGCTCTTGGGCGTTACTTCCACGTATTCGTCGGGCGCGATGTATTCGAGCGAACGCTCCAGCGTCATGACGAGCGGCGGGGAAAGGGAGACGCCTTTGCCGTCGCCGGTGCTGCGCATGTTCGAGAGCTTTTTCGCGCGGCACGGGTTCACGGGCATATCGTCCGGACGGGCGTTTTCGCCGATGATCATGCCTTCGTAAATCTCGGCCTGTGGCCCGATGAAGAGGCGACCGCGTTCCTGGATGGTTTCGAGCGAGTAGGCGGTGCTGATGCCTTGCTCCATGGCGACGAGGACGCCCTTGTCGCGAGTCGGGATTTCGCCTTTGTAGGGGCCATACTCTTTGAAAAGGTGCGACATGATGCCGTGACCTTTCGTGCAGTTCACGAGGTCGGTCTCGAAGCCGATGAGGCCGCGCGTGGGGACGATCGCATTCACCGTGACGCTGTGGGTCTGATGCTCCATGTGGATGATGTCGGCTTTGCGTCCGGCGAGGGATTGCAGGATGTCGCCGAGCGCGTCGTTCGGGACATCGACGTAGAGCGTTTCAAACGGCTCCATGAGCGTGCCGTCTTCGGAGCGCTGGAAGATGACTTCGGGGCGAGAAACGAGGATCTCGAATCCTTCGCGGCGCATTTGCTCGACGAGGATGGCGATCTGCATTTCGCCACGGGCCTGGATTTCAAAATGGCCGGCGATGTCCGTGTCTGCGAAGAGGATGGAGACGTTCGTGCGCGTCTCGCGGACGAGGCGTTCGCGGACCTGGCGGGCGGTGAGGAGCTTGCCTTCGCGACCGGCGAGCGGGCCGTCGTTGATGCAAATCTTCATGGTGATCGTCGGCGGATCGATGTCCATGAACGGCAGCGCGACGCGCTCTTCGGTGTCGGTGATCGTTTCGCCGATGAAGGCGTCTTCAAAGCCGCAAAGGCCGATGATGTCGCCCGCACTGGCGTTCTTTACTTCGACTTTCGCGAGGCCTTCGTGGGAGAAAATCGCGGTCACATTGGCGCGCTCGCGGGTGCCGTCTTTCGCGATCCGCACGCAGGTGTCGCCGACTTTCACGCGACCGGAAACGATGCGTCCGTAGGAAATACGGCCGAGGTAATCGGAGTAATCGAGGTTGGAGACGAGGAACTGAAAATAGGAAACGTCGGACGGCGGTGGCGGCGGGATGTGCTTGATGATCGCTTCGTAAAGCGGCGTCATCGTGGTGCTTTCCTCGTGGATTTCACGCATCGCGTAGCCTTGCTTGGCGGAGGCGTAAATGACGGGGAAATCGAGCTGCGCATCCGTGGCGTTCAGCTCGACGAAGAGGTCGAAGATGAAATCGAGAACCTTGTGGGGACGGGCGTTTTCGCGGTCGATCTTGTTGATGACGACGATCGGCTTCGCGCCGTTTTCGAGGGCTTTGCGGAGCACGAATTTCGTCTGCGCCTGCGGGCCGTCGTGGGCATCGACCACGAGGAGCACGCCGTCGATCATCTTCATGATGCGCTCCACTTCGCCGCCGAAATCGGCGTGGCCAGGAGTGTCCACGATGTTGATGTGGTAGTCGTGCCAGCGGAAAGCCGCGTTCTTCGCGCGAATGGTGATGCCCTTTTCCCGCTCGAGATCCATCGAGTCCATGATGCGCTCTTCGGAAGCCTTGGCTTCGTTGGCGCGGAAAGTTCCAGCTTGTTTGAGCAGGCAGTCAACGAGCGTGGTTTTACCGTGATCGACGTGTGCGATGATGGCGATGTTGCGAATGTGTTCCATGTCAGTTTCCGGTAATGTGTTGGCGAGTGCGACGGTCAAGGGGCGCGGACTATAGGCGCGCATCGGGCGGCGTCAACGAACGATAGCGGGACATTGCGCGGAAAGGGGAAGGCGGGATGATGGCCCGG
>JANLQB010000286.1:0-3690 GCA_031367565.1 Verrucomicrobiota bacterium | reverse complement strand
CCCCCATCCCCGGCGACGGCCAGCCGGTAATCGTCGAAGACCCCGCCGCCACCACCCGCCTGCAACGCTTCTACCGGCTCAAGCTCGTTCAACCGTAATGTGCCAATGGCTTTCCAAACCGTGATCCAATCAGACTTACCTCTATGCTGTTCGCCGCCCCGCTGCGCGCTCGCGGCGGAGGAAGTTACCCGGTGTGAGTACGGCGAGGCCGTAAAATCCAGCCTCCATCAATGGACCGAAATCGTGTTGGTCGAGCGTCAGCAGCGCGTCTCCAAACGCCGCCGCGGTGAACAGCACCGGACGATCTTTACTTGGGCCGAAAACGACCGGCCACTCGAAGGTGGTTACATCGCGCACCTTATCGAGCCGCGGAGCCAGCCGGTGCCATTCATGGCTGGCAGCGGGCGGAAATCGGAAGGCAAGGTTTTTCTCCACCTCGCGCACGACGTATCCACTCGTCAGCAGCCTCCAGCCCTGCGTCGGGGCGAGATCGAAGACGCGGCGCGAACCTCCCGCCATGCGGCCACACGCGGCGAGCACCACGCTGCTATCGAGAAACAGCCTCACTGGCCCGCATCGAATCGGCGCATGTCCTCCTCGTCCTCATCCATCCAGGCCTTGAGTTGCTCCTCGGAAAAGAGGCGCGGCTCTGGCAGCGGCGCTCCGCGCGCGCGGAGCCGGTCGGCGAGGAAAAGCAATAATTCCTGCTGCTCCACGGATGGCAGCGTTTCGGCGGCGGCTTCGATTTCTGTGAGCGTGCTCATGGATGAACATTGGCAGCCTTCATGCGGCTTGGCAACGCACTCGTTGAAGCAGCTCGACAGCGACGGCCGAGGCGGAGGAGGGGAATCGTGGGGGTTGGAAATGGGCGAGAGGCATCCCCGACGCACAGGAATTCCTCGCCCCCTTCGACTCCGCTCAGGGCACCTGCGGCACCGACTCGCAGTGCTTCTCCCAATTGATCGTTTTTCCATAACCCCTGATTGCAGCACATCGAACCCACAACCCTCCCAGCAATATGAACACTGACCACTCTCCGGCATTTCGATCGACCCGAGGCAAGCGCTTCGGTTTTACGAATTCAGTTCTCGGGTGCGGCCTTGCCGGACTTCTCGCTGTTTTCCTGTTTACGCTTTCTCCGCAGGGCCATGCCGCGACCATGATCTCTGAAGCCACCGATGTCGCCGACACCACTCCCGGCGAAGACCTGTGGCAATTCTCCTTCACGCCAGGTGATTTCACTTTCGCGACGGGTCAGGGCTTCACGGTGTTTTTCGATCGCGCGCTCTTTTCCCAACTTCAGAGTCCACCGCCGTTCGTCAATGCGGATTGGGATCTGCTCAGTGTTCAGCCTGATCTCCTGCTCGGTTCCGACGGATTCTACGATGCACTCGCCCTGCGGAACTCGCCGGTGCTTTCCGATCCGTTCAGAGTGAACGCCGTCTGGCTCGGGACAGGTTCGCCCGGACCGCAGCGGTTCACGATTTACGCCACTAGTTTCCAACCCATCGCGCAAGGCCAGACCACCAATGTCCCCGAGCCATCCGCCACCCTTCTCCTGCTCTCCGCACTAACCTGCGGAATCGCGAGACGGAGAAAGTAAATTTACCACTTTCAACCGCAGACCAGTCCGCCGCACGACCCATCCAAAGGAAACCACCCATGAACTCGCCCAAACGCATCCTCGCGACCGCCGTGGCCATCGCGTTCAGCGCCGCCTTCGCCCACTCCGACATCGTGACGGATTGGAACGAAACGGCGCTGAATGCCATCAAAGCCGACAAGACTCCGCCGCCGAAAGCGGCGCGGGCGCTGGCGATCCTGCACACTTCCATTTACGACGCGGTCAACGGGATCACGCAAACGCACGAGCGTTACATGGTTCCGGGAAAACCAGCGGGAGCGGCTTCGCCCGAGGCGGCGGTTTCGGCGGCGGCACACCTGGCTTTGGTCCGCCTTTTCCCGGCACAACAAGCGACGCTGGATGCGACCCATAACAAGGCGCTCGCGACGATTGCCAACAGTGCGGAAAAGAACAACGGCGTCCATTGGGGCGAATGGGTGGCGAACATCATCCTCGTCGCGCGCTCAACCGATGGCGGGGAAGAAACGGTCACCTACACGGCCAAGGACGCGCCCGGTGACTGGCAGCCGACGCCACCGAAAAACGCTCCCGCGCTGCTGCCGCAATGGGCCAAGCTGAGTTGCTTCGCGATGACCAGCGGCTCGCAGTTTCGCCCACCGCGGATGCCCGCGCTGACCAGCGCGGTGTATGCGGTCGATTTTAATCTCACCAAACAACTCGGCGCGAAGGATAGCACCGCGCGCACCGCCGAGCAGACGGCCATCGCCAACTTCTGGGCGGACGGTCCCAGCACCGTCACACCGCCCGGCCATTGGAACGTGATCGCCCGCGACGTCGCCACGCAGCGGAAACTTTCGCTTCCGGAAAACGCGCGCCTCTTCGCGATGCTGAACATCGCCCTCGCTGACGCGGCGATCCTCTGCTGGGACTGCAAATTCGACTGCAACTTCTGGCGTCCGATCACCGCGATCCAAAACGCCGACAGCGATAAAAATCCCGCGACGGAAAAAGATCCCGCTTGGGTGCCGCTGCTCGAAACGCCGCCCTTCCCGGAATACACCCCCGGCCACAGCACCTTCAGCGGAGCCGCGTCCACCATGCTCGCCGCCTACTTCGGCACTGACGAAGTGGCGTTTTCGACCATCTCCGATGCGATGCAAGGCTTCTCGCGCAGCTTCCATTCGTTCTCGGAGGCGGCGGCGGAAGCGGGTATCAGCCGCATCTTCGGCGGTATCCACTTTATGTCGGCCAATCAGCAAGGCCTCGCCTCCGGCGCACGCCTGGCGACTTATGTGAGCGACAATTTCCTCAAAGCCCGCCCGTCCATGGCTGCGGCAATGTCTCAACCTGCGCAAGCGCAAGTGGCACCTCCGCTCCCCGCACTTCCCAGCGCTCCACCAGACGCGACCCCTCTGCCCGCCCGGATGGAACCAACGCCTCCGATCCTGCCGGCGGGAGGCCGTCGCATCGTGGCCACCGGTGGTCAGGAACAGGCCACAGACGACACCCAATAAAGCGGGCGATTGCGCTGATCTGCCGCGCACTGGTTTCCGGATGATTCGGAGACGCTGTGCGTGCGGCGCAGATCCACGACCTCGCGGCGATCGGCATTGTCGCGTGCCGCGAAGATTTGACCGCGAATCTGTGGTCCATCCTCTTCGACCACATCGCAGGAACGGGCGACCCGCGGACCCTCATCGACTCGCTCGGGTCCACTCGTCCCACATGTTTCTACCGCGTCGTCATCACCGCTCAGTAGGTCCACGTCAGACTCTCTGAGTCGGCGGACGGCGCGGATGCGACGGCGAACGCTGGACGAACGCGGCCCCGCCCACTATGTAACGCCGCCATCTCGTGCGGACTTCGGTCCGTGCCTTCGCATGAAAAAAAACGCCTCCGATTACTTCGTCGCGCTCTCCGTCATCGCCTGCAGCCTCGTGCTGCTCGGCGCGCTCGCCTACGCACTCGGCGGTTGGAAGCCCAAGAGCAAAGGCCGCACGCTCGAAGTCGATTTTGCCGACGTGACCGGCGTGAAACTCCACTCCGAAGTCCGTTTCGCCGGCGCACCGGCCGGCATCGTCTCCGCCATCCGGCTTCTCTCAGAA
>JANLQB010000281.1:0-5299 GCA_031367565.1 Verrucomicrobiota bacterium | reverse complement strand
GCGATCTCGACTCTGCATCATCGGGGCGGTGTTGGAGCGGACGTCCGATAGCTTTACCAGCGCGTGCGCGAGCACCATATCTGAGATGATCTCAAAGAATCGGGCCGGCGAGATTTGAACTCGCGACCTCTTGAACCCCATACATAGTATGCTGGTTTTCTGAATGGACCGCGCCAAACTGCGCCGGGCTGCGTAGAAGTGCAAAGCGTGCGTTTTTCTCTGTATAATTAGAAAACAGAGCGGCGTTTTGGACTGCGCGGAAATGCGCCGAACCGCGCGAAGAAAAAGCATGTGTATTGACTCGTGTATTGACTGGCGGATAGTATCGAAAGCCATGAAACAAGCCAAACCATCTACCCGACAACAGCTCGAAAAGGTGGCTCCCTATCTCTACCGACACAGCACCCACGGCACCTACCATGCGATTAAACGGGTGAACTATAAGCTCAAGACCCGCAAGCTCGACACCACAGACCGAAAGATCGCCAACGCGCGCCTGCACGATTGGATTACGGAACTGTCGGTGGTCGATCCCGGGAATAGCGACCTGACGCTCGCGGCGTTGCTAGAAAAATATCAGACCGTGCGGACAGACATGGCCCCCTCGACGCTGGTGGGCGAACGCGGGCGAATGCGGCAGTTCCGCGAACTGTTTCCGCGCCCGATGGATTCGCTGGCCTGCCGCGCTACCGCTTCGGACATGGCGGAATGGCTGGCCAAAGTCAATGAGGGCAAACGCGCCTCGACCCGAAATCAGAACCGGGCTTTTGTTCGCGCGCTTTTCGACTTCGCGGTTTCTGCGCGCGCGGTCTCCGTCAATCCCTTCGATCCGCGGCTTTGCCGCAAAGCCCGGAAAGACCCCATCACGCGCCTCATCCCCTCCGAGAAGGAGTTTCAGGCGATCGTCGCCGAGATTCGCAAGCCGTCTTGGAAGACCGTCGAAGGCCGGCACGGCGGCCAACGCCCGATGTTTCAGCACGAGAGCGCGGATTTCGCGGAATTCCTCGGGCTCGCGGGCGTGGGCCAGGCCGAAGCAGTCGGGCTCAAATGGGAGGACATCGACTTCGAGAAAGGCACCATCCACTTCGTGCGCAAAAAGACCAAGACGGCATTTCGCACTCCGATCCATCCGTGGCTCGAACCGCTTCTCTTGCGCCTGCGCGCGGCCGGGGGAGATAGAGGGCCGGTCTTCAAAATCAAGAGCGTCAAGAACGCGCTGGCGTCAGCTTGCCGCCGGTTGGGAATGCCGCATTTCACCCACCGCGGGCTTCGGGCCATGCGCATCAAGCGGCTGTGGGAAGCGGGCGTGGACGTGAAAATCATCGCCCAATGGCAGGGGCACAGGGACGGAGGCAAGCTCATTATGACAATCTACACCGAAGTCTTCGGGAGCACTTCCGACAGCTACGAACGTGCGCAGTCGGCGAAGGCTGCGGTGGCGTTTGCCAGCGCATAGGGGACGGTTTTTCCCTTCGAGAAGACAGGCTGAAGGGTTCACGAGTTGCGTTCCAAAAAGGTTTCCACATCGGCACCGGGAATGATGGTGCGCCGGAGTGCCTTGCACCGGCGCAATAGCTTTCGCTGGAGCAACTCGAAAACAGTGCGCTCGCTGACGCCGAGATAGGCCGCTGCCTCCAAAATGGAATAGCCGGGCTTTTGCGGGACGAAACGGGGGACAGGCTTCTTCATCCTACTTTCCGTTGCGGTGCCAGAAGGTGTCCACGCCTTCCTTGCCCGCGAGCCAGCAGGCGTTGAACGGCGGTTCCTAAATGCTCTTCCGGGTCGAGTTTGGGAAGCAAATAGCTCGGTTCCACTTCAAACAGCCGGACGAAATACAAGAGGTCGGAATCGGTAACAAGGACTAGGCGCGCTTCGACTTTGGCGAGCGTGCTTCGCGAGATATTCCAGCCCATCCGCCGCAGGTATTCTGCCAAAGTTTCCTGCGTCCAGGCTAATTGGAGACGCAAACTTCTGATCTTCGGTCCCACCACATTTTTGTAAGTCGGTTGGTTCATAATGTGGCGGCACCTTAGCGCGGCTAAACAACGGGGTTGCGCCGTGGGCTGAGCAATATGGAGGGGCGGCCGCACATTGGAGTTTCTCACATTCACAAACTGCTGCCCGGTCCGTGAACCTACGGCTTACCGCAGTCCTTTTGATGAAAGTTGCTCCATGCACAGCGCAGCTTTCCGGCTCCCATCCCTTACTCCGAGGAGGTGACTAATATGCCCACCTAACAACTAACCACTAATCCAAAAAAAACGGGGATTGGTGAGTTAGTCGCTCACCAATCCCCGGAGGCTTTTTGGGAGCCAGGGAGTCGTAATAATTAGCGACGAACTTGGCTTCCGATGGCCGGGAGTCAAGAAAAATGCCGAGTTTTTCTGACCGGTGGGGTCTGCCCTCATGCCGGGAAGAAACTAACAGTGTTCGTCGCTGCCGCGGTCGTCGCCGTGGCCACGTTGCAACGTGCCGTGCCCGCTTGAAAGGATGGATCAAGAACGTGGCTGCGCGCTCCCCTATTTGGGGTGACATCGACCTCGCGGCCTTTTGTCGGAAGACGGGTTATAGTCGAGAGCACACCACGCGAGAGTTATCCAAACTGCGTCGTGACGGAGAGTTGGTATTCGAGACCAAGATGCGGACCAAGGGATTACGCGGCCCGAAGAAATGGGGCGTCATCGTCGCCGATCCGTCGAAGCTCTGCTTCGACAAGCACTCCCTATTCTACGACCGCCGCAGAAAGCCGCTCCACAACTACACCACGCTTGGACACGGAGGCGAAAAGATCACGCCAACGATTCTGATGGTGCCCCAAAAGCGTCCGTGCGGCCGTCCGCGAAAAGTCCATGCGCTACATGATTCCAAGGTTTCATCATCCCCGAAAACGCCTCTCAAAACACCCGCCGAAAATAACCGAGTCTGTGACAATGCTAATACAAGAGAGGATTCCTACGGAATACAGCAGTCAGATCAATACGGCGCACGGCGCGATGTTGCGCAGTGGCGCGGTTGGGAAGAAGGCGGGGCGAAGCGCAAAGGCGCTTCCGCGCTGCGGAAAAGAGCCTTTGCGATGCTGGAACCGCTCGCTGGCTGTCACTGGGACAACTGCAAAGTCACCTTTGCGCGCCGCACTGCGTTCCGATTTGCGCTCATTTCCCTCACCGACGGGCATCGGGTGGAACGCATTCTCTCGTGCTATGACGATGCGCTTTACGTCTGCCACGGCTTCGCCGTGGATCGAGCGGCGAGCACGGGCAAGATTGCGTTTTTCAACCTGTCATCGACCGTGGTAAAGGCGCGCAAACTTCTGGCTCGCGACGGCCTGACGAGGCCGGATCGCGTCGGCCAGTGGTATCGCGAGAATCGACCGGCGACCGCATTCCACATCGACGCCGAGGAGCTGGCCCGAGTTCACGCGCAAGTTCTCGCCACGTTTCCGCGCTGACGAAAGCGACGCTATCGAGTCGGGCTATTGGTTGCCATGTTCCTCGTCCGCATCTGCGACCGCGGCGACTTCAATGGAGAGAATGACCGCAGCATGCGGCTCGGCGAGCTTGGCATATTTCGGTGCAATTTCCTTGATCCATTCGACTGCCAGTTTGTGCAAGGCCAGCGCCACCTCGCGCAAATGCTGCCCGGAGACTGTTACCCCGTGCGTCGTGAACAGCAGCTTGAGCACATCGCCTTTGTCCCCTTGCGTAAATTCGGCGGAGAGAAAATGGGAAACGGGAAACACGAAGAAATTGCCGCTCTTTAACTCGACCAGGAGCGCCTGCGTTTGCGGGTCTTCATGCCAGCACACCACGCTCCGCTTGGTCGCGGCAGGCTCGGTAGTTTTACTGTCCGATTGGCTGGTTCTAATCATGGCACGGATACCTCTCGCCGCGCGGCATTCGCTCTCATCCGTGACGCAAGCGCGGCGATGCGGTGGCAGATCGTGGCAGCGAGTTGACGCCCGCGTGTCAGGCCGATTGTCAGACCGCGACGCAACCGCTGAGGCTTGGATTGACGCGGCCTTGTCAGATCGAGCGCCAGCTCGCGGTCGCCGGAGCGCGCGATGTTTTCGCGCAACTGTTCCTTGTCGGCGGTGAAAATTCTGACGCCTTTGCGTCCGCGCGAAATGGTCACGTACCATTGCTGCCGACTTGTTGCCGCCTGCACCGCCGAGTCCGAAAAAAGAACGTAGTCCACGGTCTTGCCTTGCGAGGCATACGACGTAACCGCATAGCCGCGCACGAACTGACGATAGCTTCTTTCAAGTGTGCGACCATCCTGCAACACGATCCGTCCATCGCCCTCGATCCGGGCGACGGTGACGAGTTCACCATTTGCCAGCGGACGACCATCCCTCGTTTTCGCATTTGCCTTGAGTTGCAATCGGTCGCCGATTGAGAACGCCGTTTCTCGCTCACGACAAATCGTGAGCCGATCAAGCTGCGCGAAGGCGACCTCACGAATCTTGTTGTCCGCTTCGACCACGATCGCGTCTCCGCTCATGGCGAGCAGTCGCCCTCGTTGACCTTTTCGAAAGCCGCTCGCGTCGCGGTTGAAGACGAGCACGCTATCCGGCTCGTAGGAACGCGCGTCGCGCTTTTGCGCGTCGGTGAGATCGACGGATTCGAGGGCCGTGATTGTGTGTTCTTCCGCCCCGATCAACCCCGCCCGCTTGAGCGCATCGCGCACGCTTTCGTTCACTTTTCGAATCTCCGACCACGTTTGGGCGACCACGACGGTCGATTCGCCGTCGCGGGCGAGCGCCAGGTAGTGACTCGCCAGCCGTTCCTGCTGCTCCCCTACTCCGCACTCGATCACGGCACCTTGTCTTTCCAGCCGCTCAAATGACTCCACGGCTAGCCCCGCAGATGCTTCCTGCACCGCCTTCTTGTATTCCTCGATGAAGCTCCGCTCCGCGCTCGTTTTCGCCCGAGCGGGATCTTGCCGGCGAATCGCGGTCAATTCCGCAGCCTTCAATCCCGAATACTTTTCGATAGCCCTGAGCGCATCCGATGCCTCCACCGCGCCGTGCTGGCGCGTGTCGCCGGAGCAGATGATGCGTCCGCCATTTTCTTTCACGCAACCAAGGAGTGCCTGCATTTGCTTCGCGCCGAGCTGACCGGTTTCATCCACTATCACCACTCCCCCGCTGAGCATGGACTTCCGCGCGAGGAATTCGCTGACCGTTTGCGCGCCGGCGAATCCGGCTGACTCCAAATCAATCACCTGCTGGCGCTGCGGCGCGATGACGTGAACCGCATGGCCCGCGCTTTCGAGACCGCGCAAGACCTCGCGCAACGCG
>JANLQB010000270.1:0-5656 GCA_031367565.1 Verrucomicrobiota bacterium | reverse complement strand
AGGCCAAACGCATGAATGGAACTCGGAAAGCCGTGTGCGGGAAAACCGCCTGCACGGTTTGATGAGGGGTCGGAAGCGAAAGCGGCCGCGCAGCCAAAGTGCTTGCCCCCGCGAACGCTTCTCGCCTACTCTACTAGGCGTCGCTCGCGCACATGAACCGTAACGAAACAGAGCTAGGTGACTGTTGCTCCAAATGCGGAGCCGTTTCGTATCAGGGCGGCTATTGCTTTCGCTGCGGAACTTACCGTCCGTCGAAACACAACCTGCGGGATGAGGAGTTGGATGCCGCCAGTTTTATGGAGGGCAATCCCGGAAAGCGTTTAAGGACATATTATGGAGAGGCTGCGCATTTGGATGAGAGCGCTGAGACTGATGACCTCACAAACCCCGACTGCAGACCTCGCCCACCGAACACCCACAAGCCCCTCAAGCGTAAATCCCTTCACTACCGCACACAGTCCCAATATCTGCCTCCATCTCTACCGCCGACTGCTTCCTCCGCTCCTCCCCCAGCGCGACCTGAATTGCCCATTTCCGAGCGCATAGCAGCGATCAATTTTCGCAATTCAAAACCCAGCCCACTACCTGACACCACCGCGGAACTCGGTGCCCCTGTTTCCCCCACACCGAAAACGCCGCCTACCCCAATAGACATCTCTTCACCTCCCCTCGCGGCGTCGAAAGAACCGGCCCCACCTATACACACTCCTGAAAACCAAGTGGCTCACGAAGTGCCACTTCACCACCTTCTTTCTCTGCAGCACAACCCGTCAGTCGCTGACATGAGCGCAGAACAGTTGATTGCCCTCATGCAGAGGCTCAAAGCGCATTCAATGTCCGCGCCGCGCAGGCGGGCAAAGCCCTCCGCGCAGAGTCAAGACGACGAACAAGTGCGCGAAGAACCGCCAAAGGCAGCCGAACGACAAGCGATTCCACCAACCGCGGCACCACCAACCAGACGTTGGTGGCATTTCTGGAAATAGCCCATTCCCCATACACGCTCCCCGATATGTCACTGTTCCCAAAGAAACCTTGCGACCCAAACCTTGTAGCGGCGATTCGTCCCAATATGGACGAAAAACCGACCGGAGAATTACTCGCAATCTACCAAGCCTACGCCCTTTCCTATTGGTCCGCAGAAGCCTTTCAGGCTATTCACGACATCCTCACTGAGCGCGGCGAAGAGATTCCACGGCCCGCGGACAAAGTCTGCCCTGCCTGTGACCGAACCGCACCCGGCCAAGCTACAGAATGCGAGTGCGGCTACGACTATGCCGAACCGCCGGAACCCGAACCCGAGCCAAAGCCATTTGTCGCACATTGCAATCTCCTCCAATTTCAGTGCAGCCAGAAATGGGAACTCCTTGAGCCGCTTCATCGGGACTATCGCCGGTGCCGCAGGTGCGAAGAATTCGTATTTATCTGCCGCACGGAAAAGGAATATCGCCTTCACGCCGAACGAGGTGAGTGTGTCGCCATAACAGTGACGAATCCCGCAGAACCAAAGATGTTCATGCAAACCGCTGGTATTCCAAGGCGGCCAGAACCCGAATGACCGCAACGGCTCCTGAATAACAGGATTTACGTTTTGCGGTGTAAGAGTCTATGCGGGAACGTGGGCAAGGCGGGGTCAGCTTTAGAATCGAGAATTTTGTCGTTGAGAGAGGTGGCGTCTTTTGACCAAGTGTGAAATACGGGTGACAAGTCTGAGATAGGTGGTTTGTCAGCTTTGCCGTCATTCCTGGCGGAGTTTGAGATCTCCCACACTCGAAAGGTGGCTGCTGCCTCCATTCTTTTTCACGGCAAAGGTCATCATGCGCCCTTTTCCGGCGCGAACGACCGGCGCATCCGGCAGGGCGTGGCCCCGGACGGGCTGATCTCGCCCTTTCTTTAAGCCATCCGCTGAAAACGCGGGCAGATCAAACGTCGCTGGAGCCGTTCTTGGAAAGCTCGCCTTCCGCAGCGTGCCTTTCCTCGCGCGCTGGCAGCGCCTGCGTCGCACTTCCACCGCCGCCGAAAAGCCGCGCGAAGATCCGCTTCGGCGTGCTTCTACCACCTTCTTCTTCGGCGAGTTCCGCGTGTGCTTCCGATTTCGCGGTTTCCCACGCCGGGCCGAATCCTGGAGCGGAAAGGTGCATCCGCTTTTCCGCCCGCGCGAAGACTTCCAAGTCGCGCTGGATCTTCCGATCCGGCGTTTCGTTGAGCGCGTTCACCTTGATGCGCAGGCTCTCGTTTTCCTTCCGCAGCGCTTCCTGCTCGCCCTTGATCTTCTTCATCGTATCCGCCTCGATCTCCAGCTTGTCGCTCAGGTGGCGGCGAAAACGCGCGAGTTCTCCCTTCAGCCGGAAATATTGATACAGCGAGAGCACGAGGAAGATGCAGCCGAAGTAAAAGCCGAGAGCGAAGCGATCGAGGAAGATATTGGAGTCCATGAAATGCGTGGAGATGTTGCGAAGAAATCGCACGAAAGCAAGGGCGTGCGTGCTTCAATCGCGTGTCGAAATCGTGTAAGTGCGCCCTTTCCAAGTCACCCCGTTTCCCGCGCTCCGACGCCAGCTATTCACCCCGATCGCCAGCGCCAGTGCGTGCCCGACCGGGTGCATCGCGCACCCGAGCCAAGAGGTGCGGAAGCGCGCCGTGAGGAGGATGCGGATCAGGTAAATCAGCGCGACCTCGGCGACGACAAAGCCCTTCCCGGCCACGGGCAGAAACAGCATCACGAACGGCGCGAGAAAGCCGCACACCTGCATCGTCCCGATCAGGAGGAAACCCGCCAGCGATTCCTCGAAGGCCGCGCGCAGATTCTTCGTAAAACCCTCCCAGACCTCGCCGACCGAGCGATACATCCGGCACGTCGAAAAGCCCAGCGACTCGCAGTTCCGCAGCCGCATCCCCTCGTGCATCCGCGACGCCACCGCCCGCCCCAGCGCCACGTCTTCCACCACATGATCCCGCAGCGCCGCATGCCCGCCGATGGCCTCGTAGCATTCGCGCGTGAAAAACATAAACTGCCCATTCGCCGCTCCCAGCATCCGCCGGTATTTTGCCGGCAACTTCGCCGCCCAGTCCGGCCGGCGTTGCAAAATCAACACCAGCCAGTGGGGATACAGCACCATCCCCAGCAGCACGATCATCGGGATGATCAACTTCTCACCCCACGTCACCGTCAGCAGCCGCGGCCACGCCGACACCAGCCCCGCCTGCGTCCGCTCCGCATACGCCACCGCCGCCGCGACCGTCCCCGGCGCATGCACCGTGTCCGCGTCCGTGAAAAATAAATACCGTCCCCGCGCCGCTTGCGCGAGCTGATGACACGCCCAGCCCTTCCCCGTCCAACCCTCCGGCAGCGCCGCCCCGCGCAACAGCCGCACCCGTTCCCCCGACTCACTCACCCCGAGTCCGCGCGCGATTTCCCCCGTTCCATCCTCCGAATGATCGTCCAGCACCAGCAGCTCCCAGTTCGGATAATCCTGCACCAGCAGCGAGCCCGCGCACGCCCCGATATTCAGCGCCTCATTTCGCGCCGGGACCAGGATGGAAACCATCGGCGCATCCGGCCCCAATGGCCCCAATGGCCCGGCCTCCCTCAGCCCGTCAAAGCACATCAGATTCGCCACGACCATCCCCAGCGACCACAGCAGGATCCCCAGCACGACCGCGTGATACATCAAAGTGAGCGAAAACATCGCCGCGCATTCTGTCCGAGGATCGTCTATTTACAAGGCCGCGCGCGACCCACATATTTTCCACCCGCGCCTCACCAATGCCGCCCACAGACTTCACCGACCCCGCCCACCGCACCCCGCTCGTGCGCCGTTTCGCCGCGCTCCTGGAGCCCCGCAGCGACGCCGCGCTGGAGGCACTCGCCCGCGAGTCCGCCGCGCTCACCCGCCGCCACTTTGGAAAAACGATCCGCCTCTTCGCGCCGCTCTATCTTTCCAATGAATGCATCAACTCCTGCGTCTATTGCGGATTCTCCCGCGAGAACGCCATCCTCCGCGTCACCCTCGAGATCGACTCCGTCGTAAAAGAAGCGCGCCATCTGGCCAAGGAAGGCTTCCGCAACGTCCTCCTCGTCGCCGGCGAGCACCCGAAATTCGTCTCGAACGGATACCTCGAACGTTCCATCCGCGCCCTCGTCCCGGAGATCCCATCCCTCGCCCTCGAAGTCGCCCCGATGGAAACTTCTGACTATGCCAAGCTCTCCGCCGCTGGCGCGGAAGGCTTAGTCGTCTATCAAGAAACCTACCATCGCCAAGCCTACGCGGAACTACACACCGCCGGCCCGAAACGCGACTACGACTGGCGGCTAGCCTGCCCGGAACGCGCCTACGAAGGTGGCTTCCGCCGCATCGGCATCGGAGCCCTCTTTGGCCTCGCCGAATGGCGCGCCGAGGCCTGCGCACTCGCCGCGCACTTGGAGTCTCTTTTGCGAAAATGCTGGAAGGCACAGTTCACCGTCAGCCTCCCGAGGCTGCGTCCGTGCGCGGGAGAGTTTCAGCCTAGTCACTTGTTAGGAGACCGCGATTTCGTCCAGCTAGTCTGCGCCCTCCGCGTCACCTTCCCCCAAATAGGCATCGTCCTCAGCACCCGCGAGGCACCCTCCCTGCGCGATGCCCTGCTCCCGCTCGGCGTCACCATGATGAGCGCCGGGAGCCACACCGAGCCCGGTGGCTACACCGGCCAGGGGCGCGACGACCTGCACCTCACCGTGCGTGGCCGGCAGGTAAAGTCCGACGCCTGTTCGCACGACGCGAATGCCACCGAGCAATTCCAGATCGCCGACGAGCGCACCGCCGCCCAAGTTGCCGCCATGCTCACCTCGGCAGGCTTCGAGCCCGTGTGGAAAGACTGGGATCAAGCCATCCTCGCGTCGTGACGCTCCTCATCAACGGCGACCCCCATCCCATCGCCCACGCCACGAACGTCGCCGAACTCATCGCCGAACTCGCCCTCCCCGCGCCAGCCACCCTCGTCGAACACAATGGCCTCGCTCTTCGCCGCGAAGAATGGCCCGCCCACCCCCTTGCCGACGGCGACCGCATCGAGCTCGTCCGCATCGTCGCAGGCGGCTAACCCCTTCGCCCCATGCCCGTCACCCCTGCCTATCCCGGCATCTCTATCGGGGAAACGCCCGCCTCAATCTCACCCATCGCAGGCGTCCCCACCGGCATCGCCGCCTTCATCGGCTCCGCCAAAAAAGGCACCGTCAACCGCCCCGTCCGCGTCATTAGTTTCGATGACTTCCAGCTCCACTTCGGCCCCTTGGTTGGCGATCTCCAGCTAGGCTACGCCGTCCGCCAATTCTTCGCCAACGGCGGCAAGATCGCCATCATCGTCCGCATCCCAAAACAATCCTCCCCCGCAAAAATCCTCGCCGGCATCCACGCCCTCGATGCCATCGACCCCTTCGATCTCCTCGTCCTCCCCGGCCTCACCATCCCCGCCACCCTCACTGCCGCCGCCGCTTACTGCCAGCAGCGCCGCGCCTTTCTCATCATCGACCCGCCGGCAACCCTCCACACCCCCGCCGAGATCGAAGCCCTCATCCAGTCCGCCACCCAACCCCCCCACCCCCACCCCCCCCAAAATTAACCAATGTTAAACCTAACCCTCCCACAAAAAAACCGCCACCCCCCAACCCAACCACCCCCGG
>JANLQB010000245.1:0-3041 GCA_031367565.1 Verrucomicrobiota bacterium | reverse complement strand
GGTCAGTTTCTTCCAGCCGTCCCAATCGTTTTCCGCGCAGCCGTCTTCGATGGAGATGATCGGGAATTTTTTCGCGAGACCTTGATAGTAAGAAACCAGCTCCGCCGCTGAGCGCTTCGAGCCGTCGGATTTCTTGAAAATGTATTGTTTCGTTTTCGCGTCGAAGAATTCCGATGAGGCAACATCCAGCGCGATGAAGACATCCTTGCCGAATTTGTAGCCCGCCTTTTTCACCGCCGCCGCGATGGATTCCAGCGCGTCATCCGCCGAGGTGAAGTTCGGTGCAAAGCCGCCTTCGTCACCGACAGCGGTGGAAAGTCCGCGCCCTTTCAGCACGCTCTTCAGCGCATGGAAAATCTCCACGCCGCAGCGCAGCGCCTCGGAGAAAGTGTCCGCGCCTTTCGGCATGACCATGAACTCCTGAAAATCGACCGGAGCATCCGAATGCGCGCCGCCGTTCACGATGTTCATCATCGGCACCGGGAGCACTTTCGCGTTCGGTCCGCCGAGATATTTGAAAAGGGAAACGCCGAGCTGATTCGCGGCGGCGCGCGCCGTCGCGAGCGAGACGCCGAGGATGGCGTTCGCGCCGAGGTTCGCCTTGTTCGGCGTGCCATCGAGCGCGATCATCGTTTTGTCCACGCCTACTTGATCGAGCGCATCCATGCCCTCCAGCGCCTTCGCGATCGTCTTGTTCACGTTCGCGACCGCCTTCGTCACGCCTTTGCCAAGGTAGCGATCTTTCACGCCATCGCGCAGTTCCCAAGCTTCATGCTCCCCCGTGCTCGCACCGCTGGGGACGATCGCGCTTCCCGCAGCGCCGCCGCCGAGCTGCACATCGACTTCGATCGTAGGATTGCCTCGGGAATCAAGAACCTGTCGGGCGTGGATGTCGGTGATCGTCGTGAAAGCCATGTAGAAAGTGAGTAGTTAGCAGTTAAAAATTCGAAGTTCGGAATAGTGACACCGCGAGCGCCGGTCAAACCATTCCTCCAACTTTCCCGCTAATTAGTCCGCAAGGAGCTAATTTCCCGGAGACGGCGCAGGTACCGCGTCCGGTTTTAGCGGCGTGCTGGAGGTGACCTTCTGTTTCGCCGCTTCGAGCTTTTCCGCGATTTTGCCCGCCTGCTCTTTGTCATCGGAAGAAAGTACGACGGCTTTTTGCCAATACTGGAGCGCCTCGGCCGTCTTGCCCATCGCCTGATAAGTATCGGCGATGTGATCGAAGACGACGGCATCCTCCTCCTTGATCGTCTCGGCGGCCCGGAGCAGTTGTTTCAGTGCCTGGTCGTATTCCGCTTTTTTGAAGTGATACCATCCGAGGCTATCGAGGAAGGACGGGTTTTCCGGGACCATCTCCAGCGCTTTTTTGATCATCTCGCCGGCTTCATCCAGATGCTCGCCGCGATCGGCCCACATGTAACCGAGGTAGTTATAGGCTTGCGCGGAATTGTTCGGGTCGAGCTCGATGGATTGCTTGAGCAGTTCGGCGGCTTTTCCCAAAAGACCGGCCTGCTCGGCTGCGGCTCCGTATTGAAAATAGAAGGAATAGTTAAGCAGCTCTTCATGGTTGCTCTCCGCTTGCGCCGTGGCTTCCGCAAAGGTTGTCATCGCCGCCGTGTGTTGTTTCGCGGCGCTGAGGGCCATCGCGAGAGTTACCGTGACTTGTGGCACATCGGGAAATCTAACGCGCGCCTTTTGAAGAGTATCGACCGCCTTTTCGGAGTTCTTCGTTTGCAGTAGGAGCAGGCCGAGCCGCAGGTAGCTCTGATACTCCCGGTTATCGAGAAGCAGGCCGACCTCGTAGTTGTGCATCGCCTTTTCCATTTCGCCCTTCTGCTCGTAAAGCTCGCCGAGTAACTCGAAGGTGGCAAAGCGTTGCGGGTTCTCTTTTGCGATTTTTTCCAGCACGCCGATGGCCTCCTCCCGTTGCTGAGTGACGATGAAAGCCTTCGCGAGTTTATCGAAGGTGGCGCTGATTGGCGGGCTGTTTTCCGTCTGCGGCAGCGCGACGATTTTCAGGTAAAAAGGGATCGCCTCTTTGACCTGTCGCGAGAGGACGAAATAGTCGGCCACCCGGGAAAGGATCGTCGCGTCTTCACATGCGAGTTCGCCCGCGCGGCGATAGACGGCGTTCATTTTCTGCTGATCTGCGGGCTGGCTTGCGCCGTCCTCTTTCAGCAAGAGCCGCGTATAAAGATCACCGATTTGCACCCAAAATTTGGCCTCTGTGCTGCCGGCTTTGGTCGCCTTTTCGAGCAATGCCTCGGTTTTTTTTGGCTCACCAGCGGCGATCAAGAGATCGAAATTCGCAAGATACGACGCGAAATTCAACGGAGCCACGGCGAGTGCTTGCTCGGCGGCTTTCAGCGCGAGGTCGGGCTTCTTGAGCTGCTTCGCGTAAAGCTGCGAGAGAAAGATGAGCGGGGTCGGTTCCTTCGGTGCCGCTTTGATGCAGTCCTTTAGGATCTGGATGCCCGCCGCCGCGTCGTTTCGGCGCGAAAGATCGTAGGCGACTTTTACCGCTAGCTCCGCGTAGCTCGGATCGAGTTCGAGGACTTTGCGATAACCTGCGAGCGCTTTTTCCGTGTCCGCGTTGTCTTCCGCGATCAGCGCCTCGGCGAACGCGACGAGCGCATCCGCCTTGCGCTGGCCTCCCGGCTGAATCTGCAGATCCGCGCTCGCGGCTCCATTTGTAGGGAGTGCATCCGCAAATTCATCCGGGATAAAAGGGCGAGCGGTCGGCGTTTTTTCCGGCTCGGTTCTTTTCGGCACAAGCTTCCTGACGGCCTTCGCCGGAGCGGCTGAAGGCGTGGCAGGTTGCGAGTCGGGTGCGGCAAAAACCGGGCAGGCGAAGCTGCCGATGATCGCCACGGAAAGCGCTGCTACGAATTTGCGATGAGGTGCAAATCGGAGCGAATTCATGCCGCGAAATCTAGCGGCTAGCTCTTGTAGCGCAAACGCTTCTTGTGACGGTTTTCCTTCATCCGCTTACGGCGTTTATGCTTCGCGATTTTGGCTTTCCGTCTCTTCTTTAGTGA
>JANLQB010000231.1:0-4552 GCA_031367565.1 Verrucomicrobiota bacterium | reverse complement strand
TCCGTGGGGAAAATCGCGCTCGCGAAATCAAACGCGCGCTCGAAATCCGTCGCCGCGCGCTCTTTGAGCACGGGCCATTCTTTAGGTCGGAGACCTGGCGCGGGCGGTTGCCAGACCTCAGCATCGCGGGCAAATCCGATCACGCCCGCGTCGTCGCTCGCGCCTTGTTTTTCCAAAGCCTTCGCCACGAAATCACGCGCCGCATTTTGCGCCGCTGGCGAAATGCTCGCAGATTGATCGACCGCAAAAATCACGGCGACATCACGCGACGGCAGCCGCAGCCGCACGCCCGCGAGCGCGCCGATGAGCAGGAGCAGAATCACGAGGCGCATCGCAAAGCACAGGGCGCGCTGGAGCGGCGTCAGGTCCGCGAGCGAGCGGCGCTGGCCGAACCACACGAGCGGCACGACCACGAGCAGCGTCAGGAAAAGCGGATGCGTCAGTTCGAGCATGGCGGATTTAACGGGGTGCCGGGCGCAAATTCCGGGGAACGCACGCGTCTCGCGTCCTGGCGAAGGCGGCTCTCCTTTGCGGACTTTCGATGACGCAGATTGCCGATTGGCCGCGCAGATTAAATTGGGCGCGATCGGAAAGTTCGTTTCGGGGGGATGCCGAAACCAGCACTCGGGACGAGTGCGCTCCCCGGAATCCGCAACCGTGCGCCATCACTCCGTCCGCCTCCGGTGGAAGAGCCACCATTCGATTGTGAACAGGATGAGTGCGGCAAGGGCGAGGTATTGCCAGAGCGGCCAACCGGCGAATCTGGCGAGCCCGGTGATCGGGAGTGGGGTGGAGGATTTCCCGGAAGGGTCGCCGATGCGGAGATCGGATTCGGCTTCGCTGAATGTGTTCACGGCCACCCAAATCGACGCGTCGTTTTCGGTGATGAGATGGAAGCCATCGTGGAGCGGCTGGAAAAATCCGGCGGTTGTTTTCATCGGATCGGGCTGCGCTTCCAGATTGGTAAATGCCTCGGTGGAAATCATCGCGTTTGGCGGAAGCGAAATGGATTCGCCGGCAATCGCGCCCGTGATGGGTTCGCGCGATTCGCCAGCGAGCCAGCGCGTCGCGTTCGTCATCAGCAACGGGAAGGCGATGCGCAGCGGGAGATCGGAATCGCCGACATCGAACGCGAGCGTGGCGAGACGCTGCTCGCCGGTGGACGTGCGACGCGTGCCGGTGAGCAGGAGCGGGTGTTCGAAACTGCGGAGCGGCGTCTGCCACGTCCAGCCGTCGGCGGGCTCGGGCACTTTGAGCGGAGCCGAGCGGACGATGGTGACGTTCTGCAAATTCACGAGCCGCATGATCGGATGATTCGCGTCGTTTTCGCTCACAAGCGGCTGCTCGATCGGCGCGTCGATGGTGGTGAAAGGTGACGTTTTTAAGAAGAGGAAATTGCCTGTGGATTTCGCGAGGTCGAAGGCAGGCGGGATGAAATTATCGAGGATCACCGCGTCGAATTTCGCGGCGAAATCTGCCTGCCACGCCGTCGGTTCGATCAGCTCGAATTGCGTTTGCTGATCCGCCGCGAGCAACTTCTCCACGAACCAATTTCCCTTCGTCACGAGGAGCACGCGCTGCGACTGCGGCGGAGGCAGCACGGCGTAGGCGGTGTTGTCCACGGGCAGCGCGTCTTTCACGTCGAGCTTTGCGGTGAGCCAGCCACGTGCGCGGCGGCTCGTGCGCGGGACGGAGGGGAAAACGTCGAAACGCTCCTTGCCAGGTTCCAGCGTGAATGGCTTCACATCGAGAAGTTTTCCATCGAAGGAAATTTCCACGTTTCCGCTGACCGCTCCGTGCCCAAAGTTTTTGATCGCGAGCAGCACCTCGCTCGTCTGCGGGCTCGCGAGCAGAGGCCGTGTGGCAAAGCGCGTGATCGCCACGTTGTCTTGCGCGGTTCCGCACGGGATGACGGAGAGTTGAGAGTTGAGAGTCGAGGGTGGAGTGGCGCGTTCGCGGTCGGTGAGCAGCACGATGCGCGCGTCGCCTTTTCGTGAAGCGAGCAGGGAATCGGCGAGGGCGAGGGAGGCGTCGAGATCGCCGCCCGCGTCCGTGACGGCGAGCGAATCAAGGCCGGTGAGCAGCGCGCGTTCATCGCTGGTGAAAGGCACGATCACATTTGGCGAAGCGCCTGCGCTGAGGAGCGCGAGCTGCCGGCCGGGACCGGCTTCGCGCACGTAGCGGCGGGCTTCCGCGAGGGCTCGGGTGAACCGCGTTTGCGTCCCGTTTTCGATCGCCTGCATCCGCGCCCGTGTATCCACGATCAGCACGACGGATGCGCCATCGCGCAGGAGTCGGTCAAACGCAGGCTTCGCGAGCGCGGCGACGATGAGCAGGAAGATGAGCAGGTGCAGCAGCAGCGAGAAGAGATTGCGCAGCTTTTGGAAAAGCGCGCGCTGGCGGTTTTCCTGCATCACCTTTTCCCAGAAGAGCAGCGTGGAAACGGTGATCGGTCGCCGCTTTAACTTCAGCAGATACAGCAGCACGATCACCGGCACACCGGCGAGGAACCAGATGGCCCACGGCGCGAGAAACGTCATGGGCGAATTGAGGATTTCGGGCGGCGGGGATCGGCGATCATTCGTCAACTGCGACAGTGCCACCGCGCGCACCGCTTCCGCAAGGCTCGCTCGTTTGGCGCTGCAAAAATAAACCCAATTTTATGCAGAGTTCCGCCGGGCATTTAGGTGAGGGTGATTTCTTCTGCACGTCTCCCAAAACCACCATGAAAATATCACTCCCTAGCTATATCGCGAAAGTCGCAGTGCTCACCGCCGCGCTCGGTGCGGCCACGCCGGGTGTATTCGGCCAGCTTCCCGGCGATGCGTCCGCGAGCGTCGCGTCTGGTGCAACGGCGAATACGGTGAATGTCACCGTCACCGATCCCGGAAATCACGTTTGGAAACTGCAAAGCTCGGCCAATTTCCAGACTTGGACCGATGTCGCGACGATCAAGGTTCACAACGGCCACTTTCAGCAGGCGCTCACGTACGGTCCGACGATTCCGTCGCTCTATTTCCGCCACTTTTATTCGAGCACGGAGCCGAACATTCCCAACACGACCGCGAACGCGCTGCGGCTCCCCGCGACCGCTTTCAACTACGCAAATCCCGTCCTGCCGCCGCACCTCACCACGCCGCTCATCGTGGGGCAGATCAACACTCCGGTGAACAACCCGATCACCGACATCGGTGCGAAACTCGGACGCGTTTTGTTTTGGGATAAACGCCTTTCGCTGAACCAGACCGTCGCCTGCGCTTCGTGCCATCAGCCAGAGCACGGGTTTTCCGATCCGCGGAAGTTTAGCGTCGGATTTCAAGGCGGGCTCACCGGACGGAATTCGATGGGGCTCAGCAGCAATCGCTACTACCTGCGGCGCGCGTATTTCTGGGATGAGCGCGCAGCGACGCTGGAAGACCAAGTGCTCCAGCCGATCCAAAACGCCGTGGAAATGGGCATGACTCTCCCCGCGCTCGAAGCGCGTCTTGGAGCCGAGCCCTATTACACAGACTTGTTCAACCAAGTCTTCGGCACACCCGCCGTCACCTCCGCGCGCATCTCTCGCGTGCTCGCGCAGTTCGTCCGCTCGATCGTTTCCGCGCAGTCGAAATATGATGCCGGGGTTGCAGTCAATTTCAGTAACTTCACCGCCCAGGAAAATCAGGGACGACAGATTTTTGGCGGAATCGGAAACTGCGTCGCCTGCCACGGCAGCGACAATTTCGTGCCCGGCAACGCGATCAACAATAACGGGCTCGAATTTCCATTCGTGGACAAGGGCCTCGGCGGCATCACTGGGCGGGCGGCGGATGAGGGACTCTTCAAAGTGCCCACGCTCCGCAACATCGAACTCACTGCGCCTTACATGCACGATGGGCGTTTCGCGACGCTTGAAGAGGTGGTCGAGTTTTACAACAGCGGCGTGGTCGATAACCCAAACCTTTCGCCCCCGCTCCGCAATCCGCCGCCCGGCCCTGGGACCCCGCGCCGGCTGAATCTGACGGTGCAGCAAAAGGCCGCGCTCGTCGCCTTCCTCAAAACGCTCACGGATACGAACGTCACCACCGATCCGAAGTTTTCCGATCCATTCAACTACGGGAATTGAGCCGATACGCGGGAAGACGCACGGGAGTTCTAATGTGCCGCGGTTCGCGCGGTCTATCGTATTGCAATCCCGCGTCGTTTCTGCGACTCGAACAACCCGAACCCAAATCAACACCATGAAAAAACTAACTCTACTCACCATCCTCCTCGCCGCAGTTTCGATCCCGGCATTTGCCGCGGAAGTGAAACTCGAAGGCGAAGCCGTCTGCGCCAAGTGCAACTTGAAAACCGCGAGCGCGTGCCAGGCCGCCATCACCGTCACCGGTGCTGATGGCAAAAAAGAAACGATCCTCGCGGACAACAACGATGTGTCCAAGGCCTTCCACAAGGCGATCTGCCAGGACACCAAGAAGGTGAAGATCGAAGGCGTTGTGACCGAAAAAGACGGCAAAAAGACGATCGCACTCACAAAGATCGTCGCTGCCGAATAATCGGGCGATCATTTAGA
>JANLQB010000148.1:0-6477 GCA_031367565.1 Verrucomicrobiota bacterium | reverse complement strand
CCAGACGATGCGCCGCGATGACCATGCGGTGTTCCATCGGAACGCGAGTGCGAGCACGATCGCACCGACGGCGTATGCGCCGAAGTGGGCGACTTTGTCCGAGATCGCGAAGGCGTTCATTTCCTCGATCTTTTTCCCGCTCATCGAAGAGAGGATGAAGATGCCGAGCGCCCAGCCAGCGACGGTGAGCCATGATGCGATGCGGAGCCAGCGGGGTGGGTTGTTCATTTTGATTTTCAAACGCGCTGGCTGGCTAAGCCCAATAAGGCACATACTCGCTGAATTTGAGCGAGGTGCTTTCAGGATCGCTGCGTTTGATCAAACGTTCGGTCAATGTGTCCTTGATCAGTGCGGAAACCATGGCGCGCTGTTTTTCCGGCATCTTAAGTCTTTCGCGGAGGGAGGTGTTCGTCATTGCGCCGCTCGAAAGATGACGGATGACGGCATGCTGGTAGCAGGCATCAATGCGCTCTCTCGCCGACATTTGAGCAAAGGTGCGCGGTGCATACATCGTCACTTTGAAATAGTTTTCGCCGTCTTCGAACCGCAGCGGCGGCAGTCCGTAGCGTTCGATCGCCAATCCTGCTTTGAGCAAACCGGAGCCACGTTCCTCGCAAATCTTGTAACGTCGGAACGCTTTGGCTAAGAGTTCGTTACGTGACTCGGGTTGCGTTCCAATAAGCCGGTCGGTTTTCTTTGATGGCAGCAGGTTTCCTGGGCTGCGAATCTCGATGCGATCGTGGAAGATTTCAACCATCGGTCCGGTACCGGTGAGAGAGAAATCCTGATGAATCAAAGCATTGGCGATCAGTTCGCGCAGTGCCACCTCAGGATAGATCGTGACGCTCTTTCGCAATGCTTTCTGAATGATTTCACTCTGCGGTAAAATCGTGCCGAGGAATCGAAGTAACCCTTGAAACGCGCCGGCGTAGCCGCGGCTGCCTTCGTATTCGCGCTCAGTCACCGCCTTATTCAGCCCTTTGTAGATGACCACGCGAACTGTCTTGCGAGCGAGGTTATCAAAATCGGCGAGCTTCAGTGCAGCGGCGATGCCGCCAAAATTTGTGATGTAAAAACCAGCGTCATCGACGCGCTCGATTAACCGCTCAGCTTCCATCCAAGCCAGCAACTCATCGGTGCTCGTCGGAGTTGGTCGCTCCAGAAGATTTAGAATTCGTTCGTGGTCTAGTCTTGCAAAGACTTCATCGGCGGTCATCAAAAGTCCCGCGCGCAGTTCCTCCCATCGCAGATTCTTGCTGTGCAGCATCATCGCACCAATTTCCTGCCGGGACGCGGATCGGGTACTCCCGCCAGAACGAATGAAAGAATGTTCTATATCCTTGCCGCGGAGGTGAACTGGTTTCACCGCTGACTCCATGATATGCACCAGCAGAAGCGGCACTCCTTCCCACTCGATCACTGCATGGTCGAGCCTTACCTTCGGTTCCACAGCCTCCCTCGCAAGGTTTGCTAATTGACTGGTGATCGTCTCCGTCTCGGCATTGTCCAAACCGATGGGTTTTGCATCTTTGTTGTCGATGCCGAAAACCAAGGTGCCGCCGCCCGCTTGATTCGCCATTGCTGAAAGATGTTCAGTCAGCCGTCGCTTATTGGGTGAGAGGGCCTCTTTCCAGTCCAACTCATTGGGCTCCTGCGGGAGAGGGCGTAGCGATTTGGTCAGTAAACCGACTGTTCGTTCAACCCACTGCTTCATCTGGACGGATTCGACTTAAATAAGAAGATGTTTGAAATGAGATACTTGTGAATATTGAAGGGTTTGCGTTGAAACAGCGGGAGCGCGTACAAGAAGCAGTCACCGATAGCAGTTTTCTCTCATGAAAAGCGAGCAGCGATTGTGTGCTCGATTCAAATTTTGCCTCGATGGCCTTACTCCCTCTATTGCCAGGCGGTGTTTGTAGCGGGCGCGATTCTTTCTCATAGTTCGGCGATGGAAAGTCCAAAGCGAGTTCTCGGTATCGAGGGTGGGGGCACTAAGACCGACTGGGTCGTGATTGAACACGATGCCGGGCGGAGGACGATCGTGGAGCGGGGGAAATTGCCGGGGTCGAATTTGCGGCTGACTTCGGATGAGACGCTGGGGCATCTTTTTGCGGCGCTGCCGCGGGATGTTTCGCACGTCGGAGTTTTTCTGGCGGGGTGCGGGACGGAGGAGGATCGGGAGCGGTTGCGGGGGCTGGTGGTGGCGGCTTGGCCGGGGGCGAAGATGGTGGTGGGGAGCGATCGGGATTCGGGGATGGCGACGGCATTTGGGGAGGAGGATGGGATCGCGGTGATCGCGGGGACGGGGGCGGCGGTGCATGGTCGGCGCGGCGGGCGCGTGGAAAAGGCGGGGGGCTGGGGGCATGTGCTGGGGGATCGCGGGGGCGGGTATGATTTGGCGCGGCAGGGGTTGCGGCTCGTGCTTTCCAACTACGATCTGAGCCAGAAGATCACGCCGCTGACGGAGCGCATCCTGCGGGAGATCGCGCTGAACACGCTGGGCGATCTCGCGTCGTGGGCGATGCAGGCGGACAAGATGTCGGTGGCGCGGCTGGCTCCGGCGATTTTTGCGGCGGCGAAAATGGGGGAGCGCGAGATGCTGGAGACGATCACGGCGGGGGCGACGATTTTGGCGGAGTTCACGCGCGCGGTGGCGCGGCGGTTGGATTGGGCAACGCCGCGCGTGATGCTGATCGGCGGACTTTTCACGCATTACGGCGAATACGCGGCGCTTTTCAAATACCGGCTGAGCGTGCTTTTGCCGGGGGCGGCGGTGGAGGTTTGTGAGGAGGCGGGATCGGTGGGCGCGGCGCGGCTGGCGATGGGGGAGAAAGTGGAAAGCGGAACGTGGAACGTGGAAATGGGGAATTGCGGCGACGCTTCGATGTCGGAGTTAGCAGTGGCGGTGACGGAACAGGCGAATCCGCGCTCCGCGAATTTGGAGGTGCTTTCGACGGCGGAACTCGTGGAGCTTTTTGTGAATGAGGAGGAATTCGTGCAGCGGGCGCTGGAGAGTTGTTGCGCGGTCTTGGTCGCGGCGGTGGATTTGGTGGCGGCGGCGATGGGGAAAGGCGGGCGGCTTTTTTATGTGGGTGCGGGGACGAGCGGGCGGCTCGGGGTGCTGGATGCGAGCGAGATTCCGCCGACGTTCGGTGCGCCGCCGGAGCTGGTGCAGGGGATCATCGCGGGCGGCGAACGGGCGCTGCATCACGCGGTGGAAGGTGCGGAGGATCAGCCGGCGGCGGGCGCGTTTGCGATCGTGGATCGCGGGGTGCGCGCGGGTGATGTGGTGTGTGGGATCGCGGCGAGCGGGCGCACGCCGTTTGTGCTCGGCGCGCTGGCGGCGGCGCGGAAAGCGGGCGCGCATACCTTGCTGCTGACGTGCAATCCGGCGCGGGCGCGCGGTGCGGAAAAATGGGACGTGGAAATCGACCTGCCGACCGGGCCGGAAATCGTGACGGGTTCGACGCGACTAAAAGCCGGGACGGCGACAAAGCTCGTGCTCAATCTCCTTTCCACATGCGCGATGGTGCGTCTCGGGCGGGTGCGCGGAAATGCGATGGTCGATCTCCGCATTTCCAACGAAAAGCTCCGTGATCGTGGCGCGCGTCTAGTGAGCGAAACGCTGCACATTTCCTACGACGAAGCGCGGCAAAGGCTGGAGCGGGTGAAGTGGAATGTCCGCGCCGCACTCGGATAAACCACGGAGAGCACGGCGGATGCGCTGGGGATTTCCCATGTAGCGTAAAATTTTTCCCGACCGTGCGCAGCGCTGGCATGGCCGTGGTTAAGTTGTGATCTCGTTTGGGGAATGCGGCGGAGAAAATGGAATGCTTTGCGGTGCGGGTGGGTCGGTGGTTGGGGAACCACCGCTCCTTGGTCAAAATTCCCTTTCTCGCGGCACGCTTCCGGCGTTCTTTGCGAATCCTTTATGAAGAAAGTCATTATCGCCGTGGTCTTGCTTGCGGCAGTTGCGACGGGTGCGTTTTTTGTTTTGAAAAAAGTCGTCGTGCACGAGTCGCGCGCGGCGCAGCTCGTCCCGGCGGAGACGGTGCTGTTTGCGCAAATCCCCGACACGCTCACGAGCGCGCAGCGTTTCTCGAAGACAGCCCTTTGGGACATTTTGCAGGAGCCGGAATTGCAGCGTGCGTTTCCTGATTCGGGAAGCAATCCGCTCTTTGAGGACTGGCGAAAATTCGCGCTGATGCTGCCGCGCGAAGGTTTCGTAGCGGTCACCTCGATTGAGACGGCGGTGCCGAAATTTGTCGCGGGCTTTGCTTACAGCGGTCGGCAAAAAGATGCGGAGGCGGTGGCGGCGACCTGGCGCACGGCGCTGCGGAATCGCCGGCCGGCGGGCAAGGGCGATCTGACGACTTACGGTCCGCGTGAGATCGAGACTTTTACGGACAAGGATTTCGTGGTCGCGGAAGTGTTTTGCGACGGCTGGTATTTCATCGCGGACGATCTCGAACTGCTCCAGCGCACGATCGACCGGCTCGATGGGAAATTGGCCGAGTCCTCGCTCGCCGCGAGCGATTTTTACAAGCAGGCCATCGCGCCGCTGCCGGCCGCGCCGGATGCGCTGCTCGTGGCGCAGACGAGCACGATGATCGAGCGCGTCGCCTCTCTCGCCGTCGCCGCAGGACAGAAGACGGACCCGAAGGAATTCGACGAATTGCGCAAGATGAAGGCGATCTCGGCGACGATGAAATTCGACGGGAAAAACTGTCGCGATTCCATCTTCGTGCTGCGTCCCGGTGGTGCCGCGGAGCCCGTGCTGGCGCGGAATGCGATGGCGCTGAGTTCGCCCGCGACGCTCCTTTTCTACGCGATGCGGCTGCCGACGACGCTGAATATTTCCGAAGAATCCGCGCCGATGCTCGCGTTGCTGCCGGGCTGGGATGCGCTGAATCAGGCGCTGTTTGAAAAGAAACTGACGCTGGCCGATTTGCCGAAGGCGTTCGGGCCGGAATTTGGTTCGCTCGTCGATTGGACGCCCGAGGCGGAATCCGCGTCGGTGCTCCTCGCGCTGGATGTCCGCGATGCGGAAAAGGCGGCGGCTTTTGTGAGTCTGCTGACGTCGGGAAAAGCGGGCGATTTGCATTGGGAGACGACGCAGCGCGAGGGCGCAACTTTTTACACGACGCACGAGATGGATTTCACGCCAACCATCGCGCTGACGGAGAAATTTATGCTGATCGGCCTCACCGCCGATGCCGTCGCGAACGGGCTCGCGCAGGTGAAATCCGGCAAGGGCCGCATCGACGCGACGCCGAACTATGCGAGTGCGACCAGCGCGGTCGCTGCGCCGACTTCCGGCTTCGGCTACATCGATCTAAAACCGCTTTTCGAGCGCAGCTACGGCCCGCTGAAATCGCTGCTCGGCGTCGGCCTTGCATTCACTTCTGAGGCGGGACAAGTCGTCGATGCTGGCAAGCTGCCGGACGCGGGAACGATCAGCCGCCACCTCGGCCCGATCGTCTATTCGCAAGCGACGACGGAGCGCGGCACACTCATCGAATCGACCGGCCCGGTGACCTTCAACCAAGTGTTGTTCGGCGCGGTCGCGGGGGTGATCGGCACCACGTTGCCGTCGATGGAAGCGGCGCTGGCCGACGGTTCGCTCGATCCGAGCCAGCTTTGGAAAGGGCTGACTGAGCCTGCTCCGACGGAGGTGGAAGCGAAAAAGCCTCTGGCGCAATAGGCGCGCGGCGAGGATTTCCGGGGAGCACTCAGCCGCGCTACGCCACGATCAGGATCGTCTCTTCATTCCCGAGTTTCGGATCGAGGAATGACTGGATCGTGAAGCCCGACGTCGTCAGCGCAAAATAAGCCGCCGAGGCCGCAGGTGGGAGCGGGAGACTTCCCACAGCGAGGAAAAGTCCAGTCTCGGCATTGCGCGGGACGACGGCTCCCGGCCCGATCACCGTCCACGCCGCGCGGTCGAAAACTTCCTTCAGGCTCATCGCCCGCGCGAGCGTCTGCGCATTGCCGCTCGCGATCTGCATCGTGATCGTCTGCCCGTCGTAGTTCCCGAGATTTTGCAGAAAAACCTCCGTGATATTCGTCGGCAATTTCTCCTCTTCGTGCGCAGCGGAATGCGCGAGCCATTTCCATTTCCGCTCGGGACGCTGCATGACGACCTCGATCGGCTGGAGCGGTGCGGCGAGTTTCGCGGTCCCTTCCAGCGCGGCGATCCGCGCTTCGAGCATCGCGATTTTTTCCTCCAGCACGCCCGCGTTTTCGACCGGCGCAGGCGGCAGCGCGGCGAGTTTCGGCGCGGGTTTTTCCGCCGCTTTGAGCTCCACGACCTCGCGGCATTTCGGACACTGCACGCGCCGTCGCCGCCCGATGGAGGTCGTGCTGATCGGCGCGCCGCAGGATGGGCAGGGCGTTTCCTGCGCGTCTTCGGTGGAAGTTCGGAACGCCTCCATGCGTAGCTAAACTGCGGGCTCCTTCCCACCGACGAACTCCACG
>JANLQB010000139.1:0-2058 GCA_031367565.1 Verrucomicrobiota bacterium | reverse complement strand
CGCCGTCGTCAGGTCGATCTTCAGCGAGCGGACTTTCGGCTGCTCCAGCAGCACCTCGATCTGATGCCCCCTCGCGAGTTCCTCCATAAATCCTACACGAGCCATTTCTCGGGATTCGGCGAGCAGCTCCTCCTTTACGCTCGACGCGTTCTCCGGCGTATTCGGCCGTGCTGTAGTTAAAAGTTTCGCCGCCACTTCCGCTTCCGTCGGTGGTTTGGCCGCGGCCATTCGCGAATCCATTTCCGCCTGCGGATCGGCCTTCGATTTTGTCTGCTCCGCCGCCAGCAAAGCCGCGTCCACTTTTCGCTGCACCCACTCAAACTCCAGCGCAAACGCCGACTGCTGCAGAGGCCCCAGCGTCGCGCCGAGTTCCTCCTCCATCTGCTCGCGCGTGAATTTTTGCCCGTCCACCAGCGCCAAAACCTCGTGCTGAATCCCACCGTCGCGGGGCAGCAATTGCACCGCCGCCGGAATGATCGCGAAAAGCGCGAGCGCCAGTGCGCCGGATGGGCGTCCCGGAAATGCCGAATTTCCGCTGCGTCCCTCCGCCATCCCCGATGCGATGGCGAGCAGGATCATCGTCACCGCCGACCCGGTGCAGAGCGGACAAAACGCGTGCAGCACCTTAAACTGAATGAACATCAACACCGCCGAAGCACTCGCGCCCATCACCGCCAGCCAGACGACCGCACTCAGCAGCCGCACCCGCGCATTCGTCCCGGAAACTCCGTAAGCACCCAGCAGAAAAACCAGCATCGCTGCGTAAATCCCCACGCCCAGCCACGGCAGCGGCACGCCCATCATCGCCGCGTATTTGCTCGAAAGCACCGTCTCGCACCCCGCCCGCACCGGGCAGAAAAGCGACGTCATCCCGGCCTTTTGCTGCACGAGCAGGATCGAAATCGACAGCCCGATCCACGCCAGCGCACCGCTCACCAGGATCGCACCCTCCGCGCTCTCGCGAGGCGGCAACACCATCGCATCGGGCGTCGAAAGGGTCGGTTCGGTATCAGGCATGGGGCAGGGGATATTTGGCAGAGTTGATCGCGATCACGCCTGCGGCTTTGACGAATAGTGGCCAGCCTCGCATCCGTCAAACCGCCCGCATTCGCCCGGCTTCGCGCTCCAGCCATCATGGCTGGAGGAATTGCTTGCCAACCCGCGCAACCTCCACCATTTCAAGCGCCCTATGTCCGTTCTAGTCGTTGGCTCCATCGCGCTCGATACCGTCAAAACCCCCGTCGAAGAACACGCCGATCTCCTCGGCGGTTCCGCGTCCTACGCCGCCGTCGGTGCGAGTTTCTTCTCCCCGGTCAATATGGTCGGCGTCGTCGGCGACGACTTCCCGCCCGCGCACATCGAGTATTTCAAAACCCGCAACATCGACCTCGCCGGTCTCCAAACCGTTCCCGGAAAAACCTTCCGCTGGTCCGGCGAATACATGTGGGATCTGAACACCCGCGAAACCCGCAGCGTCGAGCTGAACGTCTTCGAGCACTTCACGCCCACGCTCCCCGCCGGCTACGACGCCACGCCGTACGTCCTCCTGGCAAATATCGGCCCGAGTTTGCAAAGCCACGTCCTCGACCAGATGCCGCGCGCGAAATTCATCATCGCCGACACGATGGATCTCTGGATCAACATCGCCAAAGACGACCTCCTCGCCCTGCTCAAACGCGTGGACATGCTCATCCTCAACGACGGCGAAGCCCGCCAGCTCACCGGCCTCACCAGCCTCATCAAAGCCGGAGCCGCCATCCGCGCCCTCGGCCCGAAATACGTCGCCATCAAAAAAGGCGAGCACGGCTGTCTCCTCTTCGGCGACGACCAATTCTTCTCCTGCCCCGCCTACCCGCTCGAAGACATCCACGACCCCACCGGCGCGGGCGACACCTTCGCCGGCGGCCTCGCTGGCTGGCTCGCCGCGCAGGGCGGCGACATTACCTTTGAGCTACTACGAAAGGCTGTCGTCTATGGTAGCGTCCTCGCCAGCTTCAACGTCGAACGCTTCAGCCTCGAACGCATGCGCACCCTCACGCCCGAGGCCGTCGCGGAGCG
>JANLQB010000914.1:0-2812 GCA_031367565.1 Verrucomicrobiota bacterium | reverse complement strand
GTAACGAAACCTATGAACACTGAGCGCTTTCAAATTCCACGCCGCACCTTTCTCCGCGGCCTCGGCGCGTCGATCGCGATTCCGCTGCTGGATGCGATGCGTCCGGCGCGCGCGGTTGCTTCTGTACTCGGGGCGACGAATCCGCCGGTGCGCATGGCGTTTCTCTTCGTGCCAAATGGCGTAAATATGAGCGAGTGGACGCCAGCCACTGAGGGCGCGGATTTCGATTTGCCCTACACGCTGCAAGCGCTGAAGGCGCACAAAAATGATCTGACGGTGATCAGCGGACTCGCGCACGACAAGGGTCGCGCAAATGGCGACGGCGGCGGTGATCATGCGCGGTCGGCGGGGAGTTGGCTCACGGGCACGCAGCCACTGAAGAGCGAGGGGTCGCAGATTCGCGTCGGGACTTCGGCGGATCAGGTGGCGGCGGCGGTGATCGGGAAACAGACGCGGTTTCCCTCGATCGAGCTCGGGCTGGAAGCCGGGCGCCAGGGCGGGAAATGCGACACGGGCTATTCCTGCGCGTATTCCAACAACATTTCGTGGATTAACGAATCGACGCCTTCGAGTCGCGAGATCAATCCGCGGCTGGTCTTCGAGCGGCTCTTTTCCAATCAACTGCCGAAGGAAGTTGGCGAAAGTCAGGCCCGACGGCAGCGGTATAAAAAGAGCATCCTCGATTTCGTGATGGACGATGCGAAGTCGCTCGGTTCTCAGGTGGGCGGGCATGACCGGCAGAAGATCGACGAGTATCTGGCTTCCGTGCGTGAGATCGAAAAGCGTGTGGAAAACGCGGAGCGCATGGTGGCTTCCACCGCACCGGTGATTGCACCCGGATACGAAATTCCCGAGGGCATTCCCGAGAGTTACGAGGATCACGCGAAGCTGATGATGGATATGCTGGTGCTCGCTTTTCAGACGGACACGACGCGCATTGCGACTTTCATGCTGGCGAACGAAGGCTCGAATCGCAGTTACCGGAATATCGGCGTGAGCGACGGGCATCACTCGCTGTCGCATCATCAAGGCGACGCGGCGAAGCTTCAAAAAATCCGCGACATCAATCGGTTTCACCTGCAGCAGTTCGCGTATCTCATGGATCGGCTGAAGAGCATCCGGGAAGGCGAGGGGAATCTGCTGGATCACTCGATGATCGTTTACGGCGCGGGTCTCGCGGACGGCAACCGGCACGAGCACGAAAATCTGCCGCTCATCATGGCGGGCCGTGGCGGCGGAACGATCACGCCGGGTCGGCATGTGCGCTACACCTCGGAAACGCCGATGTGCAATCTGCTCGTCTCAATGCTGGAGCGCGTGGGCGCGCCGGTGATGAGTTTTGGCGACAGCACCGGAGCCTTGCGCGGGCTCGATGCGTAGGCGCGCGGACGCGAAGGGTTTCGCGCACAGTTTGTTCGCGGCGTGGGTCTGCGTCGCATCGGCGGGCGCGGCGGATGTGGCCACGCTTTCCCAGGAACTCGGAGCGCCGAATGTGACCGTGCGGCGTGACGCAGCCTATGCACTGGATCACATGGGCGCGGGCGCAAAGGAGGCGCTCCCGGCGCTGATCCGCGCGCTCGATGACAACGACAAGCAGGTCTGGTCGTTCTCGATTTCCGCCATCGCGAATCTCGGCCCGGATGCGAAGGACGCGATCCCGGCGCTGATCGAGAGTCTCGCAAATCGCAAATCGCGCGGGCGCGACCGCGAGCGCCGGCAGTCGATGACGCGTTCCTCGTTCGCACTTTCCCGGATCGGCGCGACAGCGATCCCTCCGCTGATTGACGCACTAAAATCCGAAGATAACGGACAACGTGCGGGTGCGGCCAAAGCACTCGCGGGCATGCGCGGCGACGCGGCCCCGGCCATCCCCGGTCTGATCGCGAATCTGAAAGCCGAAGACGATGTGCGGAGCGAAATGACGGAGGCGCTTGGCGCGATCGGCGCGGCAGCAGTGAAGCCGTTGATGGATTCGCTGAAATCCGAGGAACCTCGCGAGCGCGCAGGCGCAGCGATGTCGCTCGCACTTATCGGTACGCCTGCAAAGGAAAGCGCGCCCGTGATCGTCGATCTTGCAAAAAAGGAGAGCGATCCGCAGGTCCGCATCGCTCTGCTTGGTGCGCTGCAAAAAATTGACGTTGAGCCTGCTGACGCAGTGCCGTTTCTCGTAACCGGCATCAAGGATGACAACGAGCAAGTCCGCCACGCGGCGATCAATGCCCTCGTGCTTCTGCGCACCGGACGCGAGCTATCGCTGACCGCGCTCACAGCTTTGCTAAAAGACGAAAACGCCGCCGTGCGCCAGCGCGCTGCGCGAACGCTTGGACGAATGGGACCGGCTGCGACATCCGCCGTGCCCGCACTTATCGAAGCCGCACGCGCGACGCCCGGAGACAACTCGATCGCGAATGCGCTTGCCGAAATCGGCCCGGACGCATTGCCCGCCGTTCTCGCCGCTTTGCGCGAAGCGTCCGCACCGGATGCCGAGCGGTTGCTGGGATTGCTGCGCGGTTTTGGAAAACCGGCGATGCCCGTTTTGATGGAGGCGCTGAAACACAACGCGCCGCCGGTGCGCGCTGCCGCCGCCAAGGCTCTCGGCGGAATGGGACGCGATGGGAAGCCCGCGCTGGAGCCGCTCTTTGCGCTCGCCGCGGATCCCGAGCCGGTTGTTCGCGCCGCGGCCCTGCGCGCCTTGGTCGCGCTCGAAGCGAATCCCGAAAAACTCAAGCCCATGCTCGACACCGCGCTCCACGATGCCGCGCCCGAAGTGCGCCGCGCCGCCGCCGCCGGACTCGCGGGAAATGGCGGTGCG
>JANLQB010000105.1:0-1506 GCA_031367565.1 Verrucomicrobiota bacterium | reverse complement strand
GGACCGGCTCCACGTCCACGATTTGCATGCGACGATCTTGTGGCTGATGGGCCTCGGAAACATGGACCTCGTTTACAAATACAAAGGCCGTCCCGAACGCCCGACGCTGAATGAAGGCGAGGCGTTTAAAAAAATCGCGGGCAGCGCGTAACGTCCTCAAAGCCGTAATTTCCAGAAAGCACGCTTGCCCGCAGTCCCCATTTTCGGCAACTGTCTTGATTTGGCAAACCCATCTGGAACTATGAAAAATCTCTTTTTCCCACTGCTCGCGGCATCTTCGATTCTCTCCATGCTCGGACCTCACGCCGAGGCTGGCGTGATCGCCGCCAATTCCCGCGTTCTGAGTCCGCGACTTTTTGGGCCAGGTACATTCGGCAGGGCACGTGCCGGTTCCGTCCCGACTGGTGCGATAAGGCTGGCGGGCGCGAGTAATGAAATCGCACCGACGGTTTTAGACACAAATCTTTATGGAGGAACCTTAAGCGCTGGGACCGTCAATGTGCTCGGCGGAACCATCACTGCCAATTGGTGGACTAATCTTTCACGAACTGGAGCCGGCACGCTCACACTCGACGGGAACTCGGGGAATAATATGGTGAACGGTGGAGGGGCAAATCTCGCGGTCGATCAGACGTTGGATTCTCTAGTGATCGACTCAAACGCAGTTGTTACACTGAATCCGCTTACGCCGCCTTCAGCATCGGGAACACTTACGCTCGAGAACACCGGTTTTGTAAATGGAGGAATCCTTACGGTGGGCAGCGGAACCTTGAGCAACGGGACCGTCAATCTCGTTGGAGGAACCATCACTGCCGGTTCGTGGACCAACGTGGGATCTGGCCCTATTCAGATCAGTGGGAACGGGTCTAACGTCCGGGTCACGGGTGTGAATTTATTTGTTAGCGGAGAAACGACACCGTCCGATGGATTGAGCGGAAGTTTAGTCAAAACTGGCACTGGAACACTCGCACTCGAAGGCCGCCTGGGCATTCATGTCGTTGGCGGCACGTCGGGCTTCGAGGCCGGCCAAACTTTGGATTCATTCGTCATCGACTCGGGCGCGATAGTTGTGCTCGACACCATTTCTTCTCCACCTGTAGCACCCGTGGCCGCTAACGCGGCCACTTCTTCCGTGCCGGAACCCGCCAGCGCGATTCTTTTGGTCATCGGAGCGCTCGCGGCGAGTCGGGTGGGCAGGCGGCGGCTCCGCTAAGCCCACGGCGCATTCGGGCTTGGTCATTTGAATTCGATCGGGCATGGGTATGGCCCGTTCGATTCATGATCTCGCTGACCATTGAAAAACTCACCAAGCGTTTCGGCGAAGCCGTGGCGCTTCATGCGATCGACCTGCGCATCGAGCCGGGCGAAATCTTTTTCCTCCTCGGGCCAAGCGGTTGCGGGAAGACGACGCTGCTGCGCTCCATCGCCGGATTTTACCTGCCGGAAAGCGGGCGCATTCTTTTCGGCGACGACGATGTGACGCGCGTGCCGCCGCACGAACGCAAC
>JANLQB010000082.1:0-4799 GCA_031367565.1 Verrucomicrobiota bacterium | reverse complement strand
GGTCGTCTTTACTGGCACCAATCTCTTTCGCGTCGAGGACCTCACCAGTTTTCCCTCGTGGTATCGGTTATATTTCCCGGCGAGTGGGCCTCAGTCTCTTCCGAGCTTTCCGTTACCAAGACCGGAGCAATAACTCGCGAGACGATTACCACGCGAGACACCCGTGGAGGCGGCGGTGGTAAACGTCAGCTTGATGCACGCGAACTCCAGTTCCTTCGAGTTCTCATCGCAAAACTCGGAGTTCCCGTCCATCAAAAGACCGGCGGACGGGTAATCGTGAGCTGTGTGGAGGATGGGCAATGGATCACATGCGTATACTCGTCTGATGCGCTTCCGGCCTCACTCATGGAGATTTTTCGCACGCTCGATTTCAGCGACTACGGCCCTGCACCTAAACACTTTTAACCTTATTTCAACCCTCCTTCCCAAGTTCCACTTGGTAATGGCCCTGCTGGCGAAGTTTCACTTCGGTGGGGCGGAGCCGGGGACGAAGCACAGCTTCGGGGAAGCGGGCGTTCCCAAGTGAAACTTGGAAACGAGGGCGCGTAACGAGCACACGTGGTCCGCCTGTTAGCCTTTTCTCCGAGCCGGGAGAAAGAGCAGGCCGATGAAAAGCAGAGCCGCGATGCCTGGCTCGGGCACGGTTTTGTAGGATACAGCTAATGCATAGCTCTCACCCAATGCGGGCTCGGCGATGTTGGTTCCGCGGACTTCGAGGCGGTAGTTATCGGTGCCGGTGAGGTCGGGGAAGTAGATGTGCTCCACGTTGTCGAGGATGCCGGCGGAGAGATAGACATCTTCCCAGAGGCCCGCGGCGATTTCGCGTTGCAGGATGAGGTCGAGATTGCTGAGGAGGTCTTTGGTCACGTCGCCGAGCGATTCGTCGTTGAGGTCGGTGTTGACGGTGAAGTCGAGATGGCGATCCCAGATGAGCGTGGCGGTGAGGCTGAGGAGATACGGCTGGCCGGGGTCGGCGCTCACGAATTTCCCCTGCCCGAACGTGTAGAACTGTTCGGTGCCGGAGGTGAGCAGCGTGTTCATTTCCCAAAAGCGATCCGCGCCTTCCCGCAGTTGATCGTAGGCTTCCTGCGCATTCGCGCTGCCCGAACCAACGGCGTAGTTCAGTGGAACGATGGCATTCGGCACGCCGCCTTGATCGACGACGAGGCCGGGCTGCCATGTGGTTTGTGCGACGCCGTTTGCATCGAGACCGGGGATTTTAACGGCGCTGTTGATGATGAGCGCTTTGATGAGCTTGTGGTCGGGGCTGAAAATGAGGGTGCCTTTGTCCGTGACGTAGCCGATGGGCGAAGGCACGGCACCGTAGAGCAGCGCGGCCTCACCGGCGACGTGCGGCGCAGCAAAGCTGGTGCCGGAGGCGGTGCCGGCCACGAGATCGTTTTGACCGAAATAATTGATCGCGAGCGTGGACCAGAGATTCGTGCCCGGCGCGACGACATCCACACCCGAGCGTCCGCCCGCGAGGGGCCGCCAGGAGCTGTAAGGAGCAACGCGCAGAGCGGGCGTGCGGCCTGCGTCGAAGATGCCGTTCACGTTGGGATTCACGGCATCGAGCGCACCGACGGAGAGGCCATTGAAGGAATCCGCAGGCGTCCCGAGCAGGCCAGTCGTTTTACCGGAATTGCCCGCCGCCATCACCAGCAGCCGGTCGAGGTAGCGGTGCGTCGTGCCGCCGGTTTTCCCGGAGTAGCCCGCGTATTCATCCATGATGAGCGACTCGCCAAAACTCGCGCCGTCGAGCACCGAAGCGTTGTCCGGTTCGCCGCCCCAACTGTTATTCACCACGCGCGCGCCCGAGGTAACGACGACGTAATTCAGCGAGTTATGGAGCGAGAGAAATCCCGATTTCGTGCCCGATCCATCGAAGACTGCGCCGTAATATTTCGCGAGCGGAGCGACGCCGAGAAAAGACACCGTCGTCGTTCCATCCGAGATGCTGGTGTATTCGGAAGCCATGACGCCCGCGACGAAGGTGCCGTGGAAATTATGGTCCGTCGGATCGTTGTCGCCGCTGAAATCTTTCACGTCCTGAAAGCCAAACTGCCCAAAGTAGGGATCGCCTGGGTTCGGCCCGAGCCCGCTTTGCCGGTGCCCATTGAAGCCGTCGATCCCATTTCCCTCAGCCCCGCGCACCTCGATCTGCCCGACGATCGCGCCGTATCCGGCGAGCCCATGCGCGCCAAAAAACGGCAGATCGCCACGGAGAAACGGCACCGTGAGATCTAGCGCGTGCGCGGGAAAGGCGGCGGCTAGAGCGAGTGCCGCAGCGAAGATCATCGGGGATTTTTGTGGGGGAAACATTGGAAAGGTCCGGTGTGGGAAACGGCGCGCGAAGCTAGACGGCATCGGCGCGCGGTCAAGCGGGCGGCGGGATCGCGTCGCGCTAAATCCCCCGCGTCCGAAGCTGCCGCCGCAGGAGCGCGTAGAGGATCACGAGCTGGAAAAGGCTCGTGCCGATCAGCACGAGAGCGTTGAACGCGAAGACACTTAGCGTCACTCCGAGGGCGCGTTTTTGCGGGCCGAAGAATACATTCACCAACTGAGGATGGCCCTTCTCGTCAGTGCGCCGGTAGTCGTTTTGCTCCGTCTCAGCTTTGGAGACGAGGTCGTTCACTTTCTGGTTTGTGAAAAGGCGCTCGGCGGTGAAGCCGGTCGTGCGGCTGCGCAGGCCGGCGGTGTCGAGCGGACCGCCGTCGATGATTTTATCCACGCGCTTCATCCGCCTCGCGATCTCCGCTTCCGAGCCGGATTCTAGACCGCTGAGCAAGGCGAGCGTATCCTTCAAATCTTCGAGCCGTGCGGAAAGGCTCGGGTCGCGTTCCTCCATCTTCGTAATTTTGCCGCCGGCATTTTGCACCCAGCCGTCGATTTTGGCGGGGCTGTTACTCTCCAAAACGTTTTGCAAAACGACGACCTCCTTTCGTAACTCCAACTCGTTTTCTGAACGCTCGTCCTTGGCATCGATCGTTTCGATCTCCCGCTTGAGCCGATCGACCAGTGGAGCGCGCTCGGCTTGGCTCGTGGGAAGTTTTTTCACCGAAACGACCCCCTCTTTCAGCCACGAGAAAAGCATCTTGTCGTGCTGGAGGATGGAGACATTGCGGTCGATTTGGTCTTGCAGCAGATCTTGCCGCGCGGCAAGCGGGTTGAGGCGTGCCTGCGCGACGATGAGCGCTTCGTAGCTGTAGTGGGTGGCGACGAAGCGGCTGATGAGCGGGATCGTGAGCTTTTCATCCTCGCGCGGATGGGCGACTTCGCGCGGGTGCGTGCTGATCCAGCGCTTGATCGAGTAGATCGCGTCGAGGTCTTTGTTCATGTCCTCGTACTTGATGAGCGCGCCGCCGAAGATGAGCTGCGGGATGAGGACGAGCGGGACGAAGTTTGCCGCCGTTTTGCTATCAGCCACGAGCGCGCTGATGAGCAGGCCGAGGCTCGTGCCGCTCGCGGCGGTGATGAGCATGAAGGTGAAGTAAGGCCAAAACATGCCGCTGATCTCGAGGATGTAATTTCCGACGAGGATGAAGAGCGCGCATTGCACGGCGGAGAAGAGGACGAGCGTGCCGAATTTCGCGGCGACGTAGGAGCCGAGGCGCACGTCGAGGTTTCGCTCGCGATACAGCACCACGCGGTCGCGGATGATGTCATCGACGGAGTTCACGAGCGCGAGGAAAAGCGCGACGAGCAGCGCGATGAAGATGTAAGTCGGGATGTGGAAGGCGCTGGCGAATGTGTATTGGCCGGAGTCGTCGTCGGTAAAATAAAGCGCCCAGCCGATGAGCAGCGCGAGCGACGGCGGGACGAGGAGCGTGAGGAAAAGATTCCCGCGATTGCGCAGCTTTGAGATGAAGGCGCGGTTCCAGAGCGTGCGGAATTGCGTCCACTCATCGCGCCAGCGGATCGCGCGGCGTGGACGATCGGCCAGCGCGCTCTCGATGGGCTCTGCGGGAGGCGCGGCGGCTTTGCGCAGGTTCACCTGCTTCACGTCCTGGAGCAGGCGGAAACTCTCGTATTTATCCCGCCAGTAATCGGGCGAAAAACGGCGTGCGGGGATGAGTTGGCCCTGCGTGTTTTCCTCGTAGATCACGTCGCCGCTCAGATCCCGCAGCGGCGTTTCCAGCACGTCGAAAATGAACTCCGGCCGCGTGGTGCCGCACGCCGGGCAGCCGCCGAGTTCGGTGCCGAAATGCTGCTGATGCTCCGCCGCCGCGAAGTAGCCGAGCATCTCGCCGGGTGTGCCGTAAAAGACGAGCCGCCCGCCTTTATCGAGCAGCATCGCTTTGCTGAACATCTGGAAAAGTTTCGAGGTCGGCTGGTGCAGCGTGACGAGCACGATTTTGTTGTGCGCCATCGAACGGATGATCTCGATGACGTGCTCGCTGTCCTTCGAGCTGAGGCCGCTCGTCGGCTCGTCGAAAAGGAACACGTCGGCGCTGGAGATCATGTCCAGGCCGATGTTCAGCCGCTTCCGCTCGCCGCCGGAGAGCCGCTTTTTCACCAGACTGCCGACGACGGAACTGCGGCGCTCGATGAGGCCGAGTTCGATCAAACGCCCCTCGATCCGGCGCGAACGATCGCGGCTGGAGAGATGCGGCGACCGGATCGCGGCGGCGAATTCCATGTTCTCCTCGATCGTGAGATGGTCGTCGAACGCATCGTCCTGCGGAATGTAGGCGACGAATGTTTTCAGCTTTTCGAGATCGGCGTAAAGCGACTGCCCGTTCAGCAGCACCTCGCCTTCCGTCGGCAATTGCTGCCCCGCGATGCAGCGCAGCAGCGTG
>JANLQB010000058.1:0-7056 GCA_031367565.1 Verrucomicrobiota bacterium | reverse complement strand
CTCGCCTTTCAGCCAGAATTTCTGCCGCGACCGGCTCCAGTAATTCATCGCGCCCGTCACCAGCGTGGCTTCGAGCGAGGCCGCATTCATCCACGCCATCATCAGCACGCGCTTCGTTTTCGCATCTTGCACGATCGCGGGAATGAGGCCGTCGGCGTTGTATTTGAGTGGGGTTTTCATAAGAGGTCGGAGTGGGGAAAAGAGATGGGTGGAAACAAAAAGCCCGACGATTCGGAAAGGGAATCATCGGGCGAAAGTTCGGCGCGCTGGGTGGCGACGACTGCACGCGGCCTCCCGAAGGAGCACCGGGCGCGAGCCCGTGTTAGCTATGCCACCAATGTTGGTAATTCACGGCGGCTGGATTAAACGCGGGGTTGCAGCCGGGCAAGGAGTTTTTCGAAGGGCGGAGAGTCATACGCATTTCGAACAACAATATTTGAAGCGACCAATCGTTAAGATTGTTCATCGAGATCCTTGAGGATTCGCCCATCCTGCGTTCTCCATTCGGTAAGTCCGTTAGCACTCCCGCCTTCCACAACTGCCGCAGCCGCGCTCGGACTGGAAAACTGTGTGTCACGTGTAAAGAGGTAGAAGCCGTCTTTGGGGATCAGTGTGCCATCGGAAATAAATTGCTTTCGTAGTGCGATGACATTTGGCCACCGATGCGCGGACTTGCGCTCTTCCAACACCGCCGTGGATCCGTGAAGTACAACGAAGCCATCGGGCGTCCTATGACCTCGGGCTTCGGCTCCCTTCATGCGGCAAAAAAGTGTCCCGCCGGATTGTTGCTTAGCCGCAGGCTGCGCAATTGGGATGAGAATATCAGAACCGAGGACGGGTAAGAGTTGCCGGATGCGCGACAGAAAAACTTCCATATCCTCACGATCAGACTCTGGAAGCCTCGATCCCCCCGCTTGGTTCTGCTCAAGAGTGAATCTCGCAACTTGAGTCGCCTCTGCGAGTAGTCTGCTCTCGAGGTAGCGTACGTGAGCCTTTGTGAGGTTTTCGTCCTTGCTGACGAACACGATAGCCGAAATCCAAAATTCCTTCGTCTTGTGTTGCTTGAGGCGCTCGCGAATGACTTCCGCCTCGCCGATATATGCGCGTGGCGAGCCCGAAAGTGGGTCGGTGCCAGACAGAATATAAACGCCAGCCTTGTCGAGTTCCTCACGCTGGAGCAATTCTTCGAGTTCGGTTCTTGGGGCTGCGATTGCTTTTCCGGTCCAGTTGGAGATTTCTGCCGTCCTGAGACTCTTCGCATCTCCACGCGGCAAGAAGAGTTTGATGGTTGCCGAAGTCACAGTGAAATTAAGTTTCTCATCCAAGTCATCCGAAATAAGCAGGCTCATTCCCCGCCTTCCACTTGATGTTACATCCGATCCCCGGCCGTTGATTCGGATTCACCGGTTTTCCCGCAAGGATCGCATCCAGCGCCCCGCGGATGTCTGCGCCGTCTGACGTGCCCCGGTTCGGGCGGGAGCCGTCGAGCTGGCCTCGATATACGAGACGCCGGGCAGGCCCGAAGAGGAAGAAGTCGGGCGTGCAGGCGGCGGTGTAGG
The DNA here is from genome assembly GCA_031367565.1 of Verrucomicrobiota bacterium. Lineage (GTDB taxonomy): Bacteria > Verrucomicrobiota > Verrucomicrobiia > Chthoniobacterales > Chthoniobacteraceae > JANLQB01. Next base: position 5,497 of record JANLQB010000058.1, on the reverse strand, counting down.
CTTTGGCGACGGATTGGGTTTCGTCGAAGAGGATGGGGAAATTGAACCCGGCGGCGCGGGCGAATTCGGCGGTGGGTTTCGGGGCGTCTTGCGGGTAGCTGGTGAGGTCGTTGGCGGTGATGCCGACGATCCCGACGCCGCGTTCCGCGTAGTCGCGACCGAGGCGCGCGAGTTCGGTTTTGACGTGGACGACGAATGGGCAGTGCGCGCAGAGGAAGATGACGAGCAGGGCTTTTTTTTCCGCGAAGTCCGCGAGTGAAACCGTGTTTCCCGCGGTGACATCCGGTAGGGAGAAGTCTGGCGCGGGCGTGTCGAGGGCGAGCATGGTGGAAGGTGTGGCGGCCATGGGCGGAGAGTGAACGGTGAATGGTGAATAGTGAATGGCAAAGGGCGTGACCATTCACTATTCACCGGTCACCATTCACGGATCCCCAATGCCCACGACTCTTCTGAAACTCTCCTGCCCCGACCGCGTTGGCCTGCTCTCGCGCATCTCCGGCTTCGTCGCCGAGCACGGCGGGAATCTCGTGGAGGTGCATCAGTTCACGGATGCGGAAGCGAAGTGGTTTTTTACGCGGATGGCGATCGAGACGGGGACGTTGCGGGTCGGGCTCGGGGAATTGCGCGAGCGGTTTCAGCCGGTCGCGGATTCGCTCGGGGCGGAGTGGACGATTCGCGATGCGGCGGAAAAAATGCGCGTGGTGCTGATGGTGTCGAAGCTGGGGCATTGCCTCGCGGATTTGCTGTGGCGCTGGCGCTCGGGTGAACTGGCGTTCGACATCCCGCTCGTGATCGCGAATCACGCGGAGTTTCGGCACGTGACGGAGCGCGAGGGGATCGAGTTTTTGCATGCGCCAATGGACCCGGCGCACAGGGACGCGGCTTTTGGAAAAATCGCGGAGCGGCTGCGCGAAGTGCGCGCGGATCTCGTGGTGCTTGCGCGTTACATGCAGGTGATACCGCCGGAACTTTGCGCGGAATGGCACGGGCGGATGATCAACATTCACCACTCGTTTCTGCCGTCATTCGTCGGCGCGAATCCGTATCAGCGCGCGCACGAACGCGGGGTGAAGTTGATCGGCGCGACTTGCCATTACGTCACCGCGGAACTCGATGCTGGGCCGATCATCGACCAAGAGGTGATCTCCGTGGAGCACTACCATTCGCCCGATGATCTCGTGCGGCTCGGGCGCGATTGCGAGCGGATGGCGCTCGCGCGGAGTGTGCGCTGGCATCTCGCCGATCGCGTGCTGATGCACGGGAAGCGGACGGTGGTTTTTCGGGACTGACGAGGCGCGGAGGATTCCGGGGAGCACGCTCGGCCCGAGCGTGCTCTCTCAAACGCTACTGCGCTGCTTTCTTCCGCGCGCTCCCTTTTACGTTTTGCCGTGGCACAGCTTGCTTCATCCCGCCGCCGCCTTTGATGCCGCGGCCTCCGCGCTTCTCGTTCGTCTCGCGGGCGCGCAGGCGGAACAGCACGGGCAGGCCGGTCCATGGGGCTTCTTCGCGGATCTTGCTTTCGAGATACCGGCGATAGCTTTCGGGGAGCAGTTTGTCGTCGTTCACAAACATGACAATTTCCGGGAAGGGGATCGTCATGTGCGGTGGCACGTCGGGCTGCGTGGCGTAGAGAATTTTCAGGCGTTTCGCGCCGACGGTCGGTGATGGGTGCGCGGTGGTGGCGCTGGCGAGCAGGCGATTCAGCGGGCCGGTGCCGATGCGCTGGCGCGAAGCGGTGCGGACCTTTTCGATCATCTTGAAAAGGCGCGTCATTTCCGCGCCGGTCTTCGCGGAGCACATGACGAGCGGGGCGTAATCGAGGAAGAACAACTCGGCGCGCAGGTCGTCCATCTTCTTGTTCAGCGAATCTTTGTCGTCGGTCTGATCCTTGATGAGATCCCATTTGTTCACCGCGACGACGCATGGTTTTTTCGCCTGCTGGATGAGGCCCGCGATTTTCTTATCCTGCGCGGTGACGCCCATGCTGGCGTCGATGACGAGGCAGCACAGGTCCGCGCGTCGGATGCTCGACTCGGAGCGCATGACGGAAAACACCTCGACGGATGTGGACACTTTTCCGCGCGGGCGAATGCCGGCGGTGTCGATGAGCACGTAGTTTTTGTTTCCGCGGCGGTAGGGAATATCGACGGCGTCGCGCGTGGTGCCGGAGATCGGGCTGACGAGCGTGCGCTCATCCTGGAGGATCACATTCGTCAGCGAAGACTTGCCGACATTCGGGCGGCCCACGATCGCGATCGAGACGGGCTTTTCATCGGCCTCGGCTTCTTGTTCCGGCGTCCATTCCTTGCGCGGCAGCAGGCGCTCGATCCACGCCACGAGCGGGAGGATGCCGCGATTGTGCTCGGCGCTGATCGAGATGGAGTCCGGAAAACCCATGCGACTGAATTCGGACGCGTTCGGCTGATGTTTGTCGTCGTCGATTTTATTGATCCCGAGCATCACGGGCTTGCTCGTTTTGCGAAGCAGCCGCGCGAGTTCCTGGTCGATCGGATTCAGCCCCGTCTGCCCATCGACGACGAAGAGCAGCACGTCCGCCGTTTCGAGCGCCAGTTCGGCCTCGGCGCGGACTTGATCGGTAAAATCGAGGTCCACATTTCCGCCGATGCCGCCGGTGTCGATGATGGTGAAAGGCGCGGTGCCGAGTTTGCATTCGGACACGATGCGGTCGCGCGTGACGCCCGGCATGTCGTGGACAATAGAAATGCGGCGGCCAGCGAGGCGGTTAAAAAGCGCGGATTTGCCGACGTTGGGACGGCCCACGATGGCGACGGTGCGTTCAGACATAAAATTAGGTTTGGTTACTCGACTGCGGATCGCCGTGCCCTTTGGCGTGGAGCTGTTGGAGACCATCGACAATGTAGCCGAAGCCCGATACCGCAGTGGAGAATCCTGCAAGGCACACCGGAATGGAGAGAAAGTGAAGGTCTATCTTCCACGAGGCGAGCGTGAGCGTGGTGTGAAAGAGGTCGAGTTGCAGCATGATGCAGGCGATGGCGACCATTTGGAGGGCGGTGGAAATTTTGCCGGTCCAGCTCGGTTTCACGCGCACGGTGCCGTTGAGCATTTGCAAAGTGATCGCGCCCGCGACGACGATGATGTCGCGCGCGATGACGAGCACGGGAAACCATACGGGAAACTCGAAACGCCAATTGCTGACGCTGAGCGTGATGATCCCCGCGAGTAGCAAACCCTTGTCCGCGATGGGATCGAGGATTTCGCCAAGGCGGCTGCGCTGATTGTAACGGCGCGCGATGAAGCCATCGATGCCATCGCTCGCGGCCGCGATGAGGAAGAGGGTCGTCGCGAGCCAGCGCTGCCATTCCAGCGGAGTGCCCGCGAGCACGCCGCGCCCGTAGTAGATCGCCATCATCACGAAAAGCGGGATCATGAAAATCCGGGCGATGGTGATTTTGTTCGGGGTCGTCATCGGCCCGCGCATTTAACGGGAATTGCGGCTGGATTGCAACCGGGGCCTCCGGCTTGAATCGAGCGACATGGGCCTGCTTTCCCGCTTCACTTCCCGCGAATCCGCACCCGTGCCCGACCGTCTCTGGCGGCGGTCGGCGTTTACGAGCCTGACGGCGGGCGATGAAGTGGCGGTGACTTATCGCTCGGGGAAAATGCCGCGCGTCGTGCCGTCGTTTGTCGTGGATTTCGTGCAAGGCTGCGAAAAATTTCGCGCGGTCGAAACGCATCTCGCGGAGCACGCGGAGAAGCTGGGCTGGGGCTCGATGGAAGTGGCGAGTCTGCGGAGCTGGCTACCGCGGCTGATGGAAGCGGGGCTGCTGATTTCGTCACACGATTTGCACGCGCAAATCCGGGCGAATCCGGCGGAAGCGAGGCCGGGTGAAATTGAGGCGATCGGATTTCCGACCGGCGGAGATCGGGTGCCGCTGCTGGCGCGGGCGCTGGAGAGTTTCATCGCAAACACGGAGGCGCATGGGCGCTCGGTCGATTTTCTCATTTCGGATGGCTCGCCGAAACCGGCGCAACGGGAGGCTTTTCGTGCGCTCGCTCGTGGACGCGTGCTCTACGCGGGTGAAGGGGAGAAGCGGCGCTTTGCGGCGGAGCTGGTGGCCCGCGGCGCGTGCTCGCCGGAGGCGGTGGAGTTTGCGCTCTTCGATCCGCTCGGCACCGGCTTCACCTGCGGCGCGAATCGCAATGCGGTGCTGCTCCATGGCGCGGGGCGGATGGTTTGCAGCGTGGATGATGATGTCGTGTGCCGCCTGGCCGCGCCGCTGGAGCCTCGCGCCGGGCTCGCGCTTTTTGCGACGTGCGATCCGTATGCGCGCTCGTATTTCGCGGATCGGGAATCGGCGCGCGAGGCGGCGGAGTTGGTGGAGGTGGACTATCTCGCCGCGAACGAAGCGATGCTCGGTCGCCCGCTCGCGGAATTGCTGCCGGACGAGGCCGACGCCGTCGATGTTGCGCAGTTCGATGACGAACTCCTCCGCCGAATCGAAGACGCCGCGCCGCGCGTGCGCGCCACGTTCACCGGCCATCTCGGCGATCCGGGAATTCCCACGTCCGCTTACTACCTTTTTGCACAGGGAAAAAATCTGGAACGACTCACCGAATCCGCAGCGCACTACCGCGCCGCTCTCGCGAGCCGCAGCGTGATGTCGCTCACCGCGAGCCATGCGGTCGGCGATGCGAGCGTGTGCCCCGGCATGGCGATGGGGCTCGATCATCGCGAATTGCTCCCGCCATTTTTTCCCGTGCTGCACGCGGAAGATTTCATCTTCGGCGCGGCGCTCTGGCGCGGTTGCCCAGACGCCGTGCTCGGCCATCTGCCCTACGCGATCGAGCACGATCCCGGTCCCGGAAAACCCATCCTGCTTCCGTCCGATCTGAACGCCGACCGCCGCGCCGTCGTCTTCGAGTTCGCACATCTCATGCGGCGTTTCATCCTGCTCCAGCATCCCGCGCCGCGATCTTCGGCGGCGGCGCGGATGCAGACGATCGGTCGCGCGCTGTCCGAACTCGGCGCGCTCCCGCAGGCCGACTTCCGCGATTTCCTGCGCAAGCAAACGCTCGAACACGAAAGCCAGCGGCTCGATTTTCTGGAGCGTCAGTTGCGGGAAAATACGGACGCGCCGGACTACTGGCGCGAGGACGTCCAGGCACTCATCGACCACGCCCGCGACGCGCTGGGCTACGAGGATTTCGATATTCCTTTTGATCTGAAGACGGGCCGTGCGCCGGAGGAAAATCGCGCGCTGATGCAGGCGCTCACCGCCCGCTTCGGCGCGCTCTTGCCGGAATGGCCCGCGATGGTGGAAGTGGCGCGGACGCTGCGCGAAGAAGGGCGCGGGATGTTTGGCCCAGATTCCCATTCCTATTCGCGACTTACCTCCTAGCCTCCACTCGGTTTTGGTTCCGGAGGATTCGGGGTCGGCGCTGAGTCATGAGAAAAACACTATTTCCACCTTCCAAACAAACCAACGCCACCGGCGTCATCCTCTCGGGCATGGGC
>JANLQB010000908.1:0-4485 GCA_031367565.1 Verrucomicrobiota bacterium | reverse complement strand
GCCGGCCCGCAATCCGGCATGAGCCACGCCATCACCTGGGAGCATCCCGTGCATCTCGAACGGCGCGGCCCGGAAAGTTTCGCCGTCCACGGCACGCCCGCCGATTGCGCGCGGCTCGGCCTGCTCCGCGTCGCGCCGGATGCGAAGTGGGTGCTCAGCGGCATCAATCGCGGCGGAAATCTCGGAGCCGACATTTACTACTCCGGCACCGTCGCCGCCGTCCGCGAAGCCGTGCTCCACGGCTGGCCCGGCATCGCCTTTTCGCAATATATCCGCAACGACCTCCCGCTCGACTGGCCCCGCGCCACCCGCTGGACCGCGCGCCTTCTCGCCGAACTCCTCCCGCGCAAAATCGAGCCCGGCCTTTTCTACAACGTGAACTTTCCCCACCTCGCCGCGAACGCACCCGAGCCCGAAATCCACTTCTGCCCGCTCGATCCGCACCCGCTCCCGCTCAGCTATCGCCGCGAGGAAAACGACCGCCACACCTACGACGGCGATTACCAGGCCCGCGAGCGCAAGCCCGGCAGCGATGAGGACACCTGCTTTAACGGTCGCATCGCGATCACGCTGCTGCGGTTGTTTTGAAATCAGTCCCGGCGCACGCGCAGGAATGATGGAAAGCGCGGCAGGCCCTTCGCCGTCTGCCCGCGAAACCGATACGTCACCAGCGTGCCGATCGGCGGCGGCATCGCGCGCTGCGCATCCGTGAATCCCGTGCCGATCGAAAACTCGCGACCCTCCGCCGTCCGCACGCGCAGCGCCCCGAGCTTGCCCACGTTTTTTCCTTTTCCTGGAAGATGCGCGATCACCGTCGCCTCTGCATCGTCGAGCGGTTTCACCTTCAGCAAAGTGGGCGACCGTCCCGCTTCGTATTCCGACTCCGGCTTGCGCAGCATCAGCCCTTCGCCGCCTTCGCTCACGATGCGATCCCGCTCCGCCAGGAGCTGCGCCGCGCCCTCGCATCGCGTCTGGATCACCGGTTTCGCAAACTGATTTCCCGCCGACAAAGTCGCGCGCAAAAACTCCATCCGCTGCTCGAATGTCCCCTTCGCCTGCGGGGCATCGAAGACCATAAAGCGCACCCGTTTCCACCGCTCATCCGGCGTCTGCGAAAGCACCGCGCTGATCGTCTCCTCAAACTTCCCACGCCCCATCCACAGCTCGCCATCGAGCGCGATGTCCTTCGGAAGTTCCGCGAGAAAATAGTCCGGGGCCGCAATCGCCCGCCCCTTTCGGCTCCACAATTTCCGCCCGTCCCAAAACCCGCGCAGCCCGTCATACTTCTCGCTCATCCACCATCCGGCCGGATTGATCGCCGGCGTCCAAACATTCGCGAGAAGCAGGGCTGGATCGCTCTTTTCCGGCACCGAATCCGCCGGCAGCGCGCGCAAAACTGCCACCGCGAGCAGCCACAAAACCACGATCAACTTCCACAGGGGATTCCTCATCTCGCAACGCTGAACAAGCCGGTCCCGCCCTGTCAATCCTCGGCTCCGCCGGGCAACCGAACGATTCTACACTCGGGCCTGACAAATGTTCGGAAACCCGCATCATGCCGCCCATGCCGATTCGGGAATTCAGAAACAAAATGGAAGCCGCTGGGGTCAGTGAACCCGCGATCCGCGCTTTCGAGCGCAATTACGCCCAGCTCGAACTCGAAAACTGCGGGCTCATTCCCGAGCGCACGATCCAGCCGGTCGAGAGCCTGCCTTCGCTGGCCGACATCGCCGCCAAGACGAAGCCGCGTCCCGAACTGCTCGATGAAACCGCCGTGCTAAAACTCAATGGCGGCCTCGGCACCGGCATGGGTTTGGCGAAAGCAAAATCGCTCCTGCCCGTGCATGACGGACTCAACTTCCTCGACCTCATCGCGCGGCAAGTTCTGCACTTTCGTAAAACGAGCGGCCACATGCGCCTGCTCACCATGAACAGCTTCAGCACCAGCGCCGACACCCGCGCCGCGCTCGCGAAATATCCCGAACTCGGCGCGCCCGACGACCTCGAACTCCTGCAAAACAAAACGCCGAAAGTGGACGTGAAAACGCTGCTCCCCGTCGCGTGGGAAAAGGATCGCGAACTCGAATGGTGCCCGCCCGGCCACGGCGATCTCTACGCCGTCCTCGCCACCGGCGGCACGCTGGAGCGCCTGCTCGCCGACGGCATCCGCTACGTCTTCGTCTCGAACAGCGACAACCTCGGTGCGACGCTCGACCTCGCCCTGCTCACCTGGTTCGCGGAAAGCGGCGCGCCCTTCATGATGGAAGTCACCGCGCGCACCCCGTCCGACCGCAAAGGCGGCCACCTCGCCCTGCGCGGCGACCAGCTTCTCCTCCGCGAAAGCGCCCAGTGCCCCGAGGCCGACCTGGACGCCTTCCAAGACATCGCGAAGCACCGCTTCTTCAACACCAACAACCTCTGGCTCCGCCTCGACCATCTGCGCGACGCCCTCGCCGCGTCCGACGGTGCCCTCCCGCTCCCGCTCATCCGCAACCAAAAGACCGTCGATCCGCGCGACAAAAGCTCGCCCGAAGTCTTCCAGCTCGAAACCGCCATGGGCGCCGCCATCGAGTGCTTCCCCGACGCCCGCGCCGTCGATGTCCCGCGCAGCCGCTTCGCCCCGGTCAAAACCACCGCCGACCTCCTCACCCTGCGCAGCGATGCCTACGACATCCGCCCCGACGGCACCGTCGCCCTCGCCCCCGAACTCGGCGAAATCCCCCCCCACGTCGAACTCGATCCCCACTACAAAATGGTCGATCAACTAGAAGCCGCCCTCGCCGCCGGCACCCCCTCGCTTAAAGGCTGCCGCACCTTGAAAGTAAAAGGCAAAGTCCTCTTCAACGCCGAAGCCATCTTCCAAGGCGAAGTCACCGTCGAAAACCCGACGCATTCGCCGCTGCCAGTCCCGCCTGGCATCCACTTCAACACGCATCTGATTCTTTGAGAGATTGCGAAAAAGTGTGAGCGCGGGTGGATGGCGTCGCTCCGCGCGCCATGAGTCCCAGCCGCCGAAGGCCCATCTTTCAAGAGTGGCGCTGCCGCGAAGAGGGTTGCCATGGCGCGGCGGAGCGCGCCATCCACCTCACGTTCTCGACTCATTTCACAGTCTCTGAGAGCAAGCCCGGAAGTGATTTCAGCCACGGATTCACACGGAGGGAACACGGATAACGCCTCTTCAATCCGTGCTATTCCGTGTCCATCCGTGGCTCATTCCGCTCCGCCATCGCTCCCGATCGTGTCCGTCGGACAGCTCTGAAGTGCATCCTCGGCCAGCGTGCATTCCTCGGTCGTCGCGGGTTGTTTCCAGACGTAGGTGACACCCTTCGCATCATCCCGCCGGAAAAACTGCGGCGCGGTTTCCCGGCAGAGATCGCAATCAATACACGTCTCATCGACGTAAAAGGGACCGGGGACGTTGTGCGGAGTTTTGAGAGTTCGATCAGCCATAGTTTTTTCGATTCGCCCGGAGCATGGCCGCAACCCGCTGTTGCCGGAAATTCATTAGCCGAATAGACTGATGCAGATCGTGAATCAGTATCTCGCCACCGTTCCGTTCGACCTCTACGAACTGCACCTGCTCCAACTCGTCGCCCGGCACGGCTCCTTCACCCGCGCCGCTGCGGAAGCCGGCCTCACGCAAAGCGCCATCACGCGACAAGTGCAGGGTGTCGAAGCGCGGCTCGGTATGCCTCTGTTCGAGCGCACCACCCGCCGCGTCGCCGTCACTGACGCGGGAAAATTCCTGCTGCACGAAGGCTCGCGCCTGATCGGCGACATCGACGCCGTCCTCGTCGCCCTGCGCGAGCGATTCACCGACGCGCCAAAGGCAGTCCGCGTCGGCGTGTCGCAGACCATCGGCTTCGCCTATCTCCCCGGCCTCTTCGCCGCTCAGCGCAAGCGCCGCCCCGACATCCAACTCAGCATCACCCATCAGCCCAGCCGCACGCTCTTCACCCAACTCGAAGCCAACAAACTCGACCTCGCCATCCTCTGCCCGCCGCGCTGCCTCCCGCCCTCCGTCCGCGTCACCCATCGCTTCGACGACGCCTTCACCCTCATCCTCCCGCCCGATCTCACCCCGCCGACAACGCGTCCTTCCCAAAAACCCACGCGCTGGCGGGACGGGCTCCGCGAGCAAGAGTGGCTGCTCATCCACGACGAATCCCACACCGGCACGCGCCTCCGCACCTGGCTGCGCCACCGCGGCTGGCTCGCCCCGCACACCACGCAGCTCGACAGCTTCGACCTCATCATCAACCTCGTCGCCCTCGGCCAGGGCATCAGCCTCGTCCCCCAGCGCGCCCTCGCCCTCTACGTCCGTCGGCGAAAAGTGCAGCGCTTCGAGCTGTCCGAAAAATTCACCCGAGAAATCGTCGTCCTCACCCGCCGCCACCCCAAGCCACCCGCACACGTCAGCGAGTTCGTGGAAAACATCCTCTTCTAAAGTTTGCGCCCGGCAGGTGCCTCGCCTTTGGAAAGCCG
>JANLQB010000993.1:0-1662 GCA_031367565.1 Verrucomicrobiota bacterium | reverse complement strand
CCGAGGAGGGCGGCGTCGGATTCGGTGGCTTGGTCGAGGCGGGGGATGACGCGTTTCGGGACGATGAGCACGTGCGCGGGCGCTTGTGGATTTACGTCGTGAAAGGCGAACCACTCGTCAGTCTCGGCGACGATGCGGGCCGGGATTTCGCGGGCGGCGATTTTTTCAAAAAGGGTCATGCGAGAGAAAATTGCACTTCGGAGCGGGCGCTGGCGACGCCGGTGTGTTCGCGGGTGAAGGAGACGATTTCATCGCGGAGCGTGTCGCAATCGCGGCTCCACGTCTTTTTGCCGCGCAGCATTCGCACGCAACGCAGCAGGCCGAACAGCTCGAAACAGCCGCCTTCGTTGCGCACGGCTTCATCGAGGCGGCGTCCGAGCAGATCGAAGAAGGCGAGTTCGTATCCGGTTCCGGCGGCCTGGGCGAGTTCGATGAGGGAGATTTTGACGACGGGGCGGCCGGCTTCGAACTGGCGACCGACTTCGGCGTAACCGATGACCTGCAAGACCTGCCGGACGGCGCGGGTGAGCGCGTCCACGCTCATCACGGTCGTCTCACGCTGCGTGCGTAGAAATTCCGTGACGCTCGCCGCGACGTGCTCCGCCAGCCACCACTGCGGATAGCCTGCTTTCCGCGCGGCGATCGCGAGGGCGCGCAGCAGCCAGTCGCGCTGAAAAGGCGCGGTGGTCCCGTCCGCGAAGCGCACCATCGGGAGATCGTCGAGCAGGGCAATCATGCGGGGAGAAAAGCTGAAAGCTGAAAGCTGTAAGCCGAAATGACTCCGCATGAAGGGAAAACTCTGGAAGCGGATGACCCGGTTGTTTTCATTCAAAAAACTCCGGTTGCAGCGCACTTTTGCGCGGGCGTTTTTCCAGCGCCTGAATCTCGTCGATAAATTCCCCGATGTCTTGAAAATGCCGATAGACGCTCGCGTAGCGGACGTAGGCCACGGCATCGAGACCGTGCAGCTTTTCCATGACTTTTGCGCCGATGACGTGGCTAGGAATTTCCTTTGTAAAATCGGCCTCGATGTCGCGAATGATCTCCTCCGCCGCGCTCTCAATCGTCTCGACCGAGACCGGTCTTTTTTCGCACGCCTTCACCATCCCAGTCTGCAATTTATGCCGGTCGAATGGCTCCGAGCGTCCATCCCGCTTCACGACCCGGAGGTCGGCGCGTTCGATTTCTTCGTAAGTGGTGTAGCGGTGCCCGCAGGCGATGCATTCCCGGCGACGGCGGATGCTCCGCCCATCTTTTGCGAGCCGGGAATCGATCACCTTGTCTTCAAGGCTCCCGCATTTAGAACAATACATCTTGTATGGGAATGGGAGTGATAGCGGCGTTTAACACAACAGGTTGTGGTGTCAAGCGTGAGGGGGTTTTCAAGTCGATTCACCTCTCCGATCCAGCTCGCATCCTGGTATCCGGTGCTGATTTGGCTGCGGTAATTTGGGAGGTTTTCGTCGTAGTGAAAACCGCCGCTGCGGTTGAGCGTGGCGCTTTGGCAGAGTGGCCGTGGCCGTCGCGCCGGGGCGCAATACGGAGATTTCCTGATGGCCTCTCGGCAAAAAGGTGATCGAGATTTTCAACACCGTATTCAGCCGCTCCATCGTCAGGTCGAGATCGCTCACGCCTTTCGCGATGCCCCGCCGCACCGTCTGC
>JANLQB010000983.1:0-2107 GCA_031367565.1 Verrucomicrobiota bacterium | reverse complement strand
CGCGGTGCAAGTCCGGCGCGTCGCGCTTCTGGAGCATGAATTCTTTCACGCCATTTTCGTGGCAGCTCAGGATTTTGCAGTAGCCGGTGGCTTCGCGCGGGCGGCCGATGACGCGGGAGAAATCGGGGGCGGATGGCGTGTGATCGGCGGCGTTTTCGAGGACGAGGAAACTGTAGGGCAGGGAGCGCAGGTCGATCTTCAGGTCGCGGCCAAACTCCATCCATTTTCCATCGCGGAAAATCTCCGGCGGCACGGTGGCGAAGTGATGACACCAGTGCGGCGCATTTCCGGCAGACAGCATCCCGCAACGCGCCTGATGCGTACAGGGCGCGACGGCGGCGAATTGCGGGAGCAGCACCTCGCGCACTTCCGCGATGAGGCGGCGGCTGTCTTCGTGCGTGCCCGCTTCGACCCAGATGACTTCGCGCGCTTTTCGCGCGAGCGCGAGCAGGGCGGCGAGTTCGGCGGCGGGGAGTTCGCTCAGGACATGGCTGAGGACGAGCAGGGTGTCGGGGCCGATGTCGCGCGATTCGCGGAGGCTCACGTGCGGATGCGCGGCGCGGGCGCGCTCGGCGGCGAAGCGGCAGGCGAGGCGCGAGCGATCATGGAGCATGAGCGTTTCGAGGTGCGGCCATTGCGCGAGCACGCGGCGTCCCGCGATGCCGCTTCCGCAGCCCCAGTCGAGGACGTGTTTGCTGCGCGGCGTCCAGTTGCGTGCGGCGAGTTCGGCGAGCACGGCGTCCCATTTCCAGCCGATGCGTTCGCCGAAAGTGGAATCGTAGAGCGCGAGTTCCTCCGGCGATTTCCAGTAATCGCGCTCGCCGGCGGTGCGGGCGAGGAAGCGTTCACGGAGGCGGCGCAGGAGGGCGAGATGTTGAGAAGGCCAGTGGCTCATAGTTCGCCGAGTTTTTTTGCGAGGCGTTGCTCGCGGATTTGGTGAAAGGCGAGCAGCTCATGGAGCCGCGCGCGCATGGGTGCGGGGTCGAGCGGTTGCGCTCGGCGTTGGGCGGAAATCATCAGGTTTTTGCCGGTGTGCTCGGGCGAGATGAACTCGAAGACGCTCGCTTTGTAGCCGTGGATTTCGAGCAGGAGCGCGCGGATCGCATCCGTCACGATCTCCGCTTCGCGCTCGAGCAGGATGCCGTGTTTCAACACATCGCGGAGGACGGGCGGGGGCTGCATCTGCGGGCGGATTTCCTGGTGGCAGCACGGGGCGGCGACGATGAGCGAGGCGTGGGTGCGGATGCCTTCGTAAAGCGCATCGTCCGTCGCCGTATCGCACGCGTGCAGCGCGATGAGCACGTCGCACTCGTCGGCGGCGACTTCGCCGATTGCGCCGCGCACAAAACTCAATCCCTCGAAGCCGACTTCCTTCGCCACTCGATTTCCGAGCTCCACCAGCTCCTCGCGCAATTCGATTCCCGTTACGTTCGCGGTGACGCCGCGTGCGCGGAAAAACTCGCAGGTCGCGAAAGTCAGGTAGCCTTTGCCCGCGCCCATATCGACCACGCGCACCTCGCGCCGATCGCGCAGCGGCGAGTCATCCACGAGATGGCCGAGCAGCTCGGTGAAGCGTTCGATCTGCCGCAGCTTGTCCGCCATTCCCGGGCGCGGCTGGCCGTCGGCATTCGTGACTCCGAGCGCGCGCAGAAAGTCGCTCTTGATCGAAATCACGCGCGATTTTTCGCGATCGTGTTCAGACGACGGAAGCTGGAGGAAAGCCGCGCGCGCCGCTTTCAGGCGGCCTTCACCGGAGGCGTCGCAGCGCAGATGCCAGTCGCCCGTCGTGGTGAAAAGATGCGCGCGCTCGAGTTCGCTGCCGAGCATTTTTCCGACCGTCTCCAGCGCTTCGGCGGGCGCGAAATTTTTCGTCACGTCCCGCGTCGTGTAGCGCCAGACGCACGAGACATGGCGGCCCTCGCGCAGCTCCACGATGCGCCCGTAAAGATTGCGCAATTCGCCCGCGGCGTCCGTCGGTTGGCTGAGCGTGACCTTTACAAATGAGCCACTCTCCAGGCTGGCGCGGAGTTTTTCTAGGAAGCGATCACGGTCGGACATCGCAGGCAGTGGAAGGCCCGGCGGGCGGCGTGACGAGGGAAAACGGTAA
>JANLQB010000980.1:0-4788 GCA_031367565.1 Verrucomicrobiota bacterium | reverse complement strand
GCCGCGGCCGCGCTCGTGAAAGTCGGCGACCTGCCAAAATCCGCGAACGTCCCCGACGCCGAACTCGCGGCGTGGACCGCGCTCGGCAACGTGCTGCTCAACCTCAACGAAACGATCACCAATTGAAGCCACTCGTTCCACTACTTGTCCGCGCGATCAGCGCGTTTCAAAGTCGCGGCGCCTCAATACGGCTGCGGATTCCTCGCAGAAAACAACGCGTGGTCGAAGGACTGCGATAAATTCCGCCATGAACCTTCCAGCCGAAATCCAACGCCAACTCTCCCGCCGCGCTTTTCTCCAAAAGAGCACGACGGGTGTCGGAGCGCTCGCTCTCACTTCCCTTTTTAACGGCCACCTTTTCGCCGCAGGTGGAAACCCAGGTGGCTCGGGCGCGCTCGGGCAGTTGCATTTTCCGGCGAAAGCGAAGCGGATCATCTATCTCTTCATGTCGGGCGCGCCGTCGCATCTCGATCTGTTCGATCCGAAGCCGAAGCTCGTCGAGATGACCGGGAAGGATTTGCCAGACAGCGTTCGCAAGGGGCAGCGCATCACGACGATGACGAGCGGGCAGAAAAATCTGCTGTGCGTTGGGTCGCCGTTTAAGTTCGAGAAATACGGGCAGGGCGGGATGGATATTTCCGAGTTACTGCCGAATCTCGCGAAGGTCGCGGATGACTGCACGTTCGTGCGCTCCATTTTCACTGATCCGATCAATCACGATCCGGCAGTCACGTTTTTTGCGAGCGGGCATCAGCAGCCGGGCCGGCCGACGATGGGAGCGTGGCTTGCTTACGGGCTTGGCAGCGCGAATCGCGATCTGCCTTCTTTCGTCGTGCTGACGAGCGGGGGCGGCGGGCAGACGTTGCAGTCGCGGTATTGGGGAAGCGGATTTTTGCCGGCGCAATATGGCGGCGTGCAGTTTCGGAATGCGGGCGATCCCGTGCTCTACGTTTCCAATCCGCAAGGCATCAGCAGCACGACGCGGCGACAGCTCATCGACACGACGAACGAACTCAATCGCATGGCGCTCGCCGACCTCGGCGATCCGGCGATCAATGCGCAGATCGAAAACTACGAACTCGCCTTCCGCATGCAGACGAGCGTGCCGGAACTCACGGACCTCTCGAAAGAGCCAAAGGAGGTGCTCGATCTTTACGGCGCGACGCCGGGCCAGCCGAGCTTCGCCAACAACTGTCTGCTCGCGCGGCGGCTCGCGGAGCGTGGCGTGCGTTTCATCCAGCTCTGCCATCGCGATTGGGATCATCACGGTGGCCTGCCTGCGGGTTTGCGGCAGAAATGCAAGGAGACGGATCAAGGCGCCGCCGCGCTCGTCGCGGACTTGAAACAGCGGGGCCTGCTCGAAGACACGCTCGTGATTTGGGGCGGGGAATTTGGGCGCACGGCTTACAGCCAGGGCGACATCACGCCGGGGAATTTTGGGCGCGATCATCACCCACGATGCTTTACGATGTGGATGGCGGGCGGCGGCATGAAGCCCGGCGTCTTCGGGGAAACGGATGACTTCGGTTACAACATCACGCGCGATCCCGTCCACGTTCACGATCTCCACGCGACGCTCCTGCACGCGCTCGGAGTCGATCACAAACGCCTCACTTTCCGCCACGAAGGCCGCGACTACCGGCTCACGGACATCGCGGGAAATGTGGTGAAGCCGTTGCTGGCCTAGCGACCATTTTGGTGCGTCGCATCCTCTCCGTCCTTGCCGCGCTCGCGCCGTCACTGCTCGCGGCGGAAAAACCGACCTTCAATCACGACCTTGCGCCGATCTTTTTTCGGGAATGCGCGGAGTGCCATCACGACGGGGGTATGGCACCCTTTAGCCTAACTAGTTATCGCGAGGTAAAGAAGCGATCGAAGAC
This sequence comes from Verrucomicrobiota bacterium, assembly GCA_031367565.1. Lineage (GTDB taxonomy): Bacteria > Verrucomicrobiota > Verrucomicrobiia > Chthoniobacterales > Chthoniobacteraceae > JANLQB01. The sequence continues at coordinate 2,908 of JANLQB010000980.1, read as the reverse complement.
GATCTTGAGTGTGACGAAGGACCGGCTGATGCCGCCGTGGCCGCCGGAACCGGGTCATGGCGAGTTTCTCAACGCGCGAGTGCTGACCGATGGGCAGATAGCAACCATTACTCGTTGGGTGCAGACAGGCATGGCGGAAGGTGCGGCGGGTGATCTGCCTGCGCTGCCGAAGTTTCGCGATGACTGGCAGCTTGGTAAGCCCGATCTCATCGTGACGCCGCCGAAGGCATTCCAACTCCCGGCCGATGGTCCCGATGTCTATCGCAATCTCGTCATGCCGCACGAAGCCACTGCGAACCGCTTTGTCCGGGCGGTGGAATTTCGCCCTGGCAAGACCTCAGCGGTGCATCATGCTTTTGTGCTGGTAGATGAGTCGGGTGATGCGCGGCGGCTGGAGGGGCTGGAGTCGGAGCCGGGCTTTCCTGGGATGCTGGCGGGGCGCGGCGCGCGGGCTCCGGGTGGGTTTGTGAGCTGGCAGCCGGGGCGACGGGCGGTGGAGGTGCCGGAAGGGATGTCGTGGGTCTTGAAGAAAGGTATGGACCTGGTTTTGCAGCTACACCTTCGACCGACCGGAAAGCCGGAGGAAGTGCAGCCGAGTATTGGCATCTACTTTACCGACCGGGCACCATCGCGGCCTTACATGATCATGCTGCTGCGCTCGACCGCGATCGACATTCCGGCGGGCGAAGCTAGTTATCCGATCGAGTCTTCTTACCAGCTAACCACCGAGGTAAGTCTGCTCGGGCTGGCACCGCATCTGCACTATCTGGGTAAGGACGCGCGGGGATGGGCGGAGTTGCCGGACGGCTCCCGGCGGGAGCTGCTTTATATTAAGCATTGGGACTTTAACTGGCAGGGTGACTATCGGTATGTGGAGCCCATCGCGCTACCCAAAGGCACGACGCTGAAGATGCGCTTTACCTACGATAACTCTGCGGGCAACCCATCGAATCCCGCCAAGCCTCCGCAGCGGGTGCAGTATGGGCTTCAGAGCGCGGATGAAATGGGAGAGCTATGGTTTTGGCTGGAGACGAAGACTCCCAACGAATTGCAAACCTTGCAGCGCGACTACTTCAAGACTTGGGGACTCGCGGACAAGGTCGCCGTGAATGAGGCGCTGTTGCGGCGCGACCCGAAGGACGCTGCCAGCCGCACAGAACTCGGCGCGGCGTTTTCCGCCATGGGCCGGATCGACGATGCGCTCGCGCAACTCCGTCAGGCCATCGCCGACCAACCGGCGATGCAGCGCGCCCACTACGCTCTCGGCACGCTACTGGGGAAACGCGGTGACTTCGTGGAAGCGGAGGCGGCTTTCACGCGTGCGGTGGAGATCGACCCGAATGATGCGAAGGCGCAGAACAATCTCGGTGCGGTGCTGCTGAGCCAGGGCAAGACGGCGCTGGCGATTGAGCGATTCGAGATCGCGCTGCGGCTGAATCCGGACGATACGCTGGCGCGACAGAGTTTGGAACGCGCGCAGGCGGCGTCGCGGGGAAAGTAGGCCAGCGTTCAGTGTTGAATGTTGCGGGCGGGATGTTGGATGTTCCCGGCAGATGTCCACACCTGAACGCCGCAAACCGTATCCTTTCGACCAAATCGAGCCTGTGTGGCAACGCGTGTGGGCGGAGCGGGGGACTTTTAAAGTGCCAAATCCTGGCGATCCCGGCTTCGACGCGTCGCGTCCGAAATACTATGTGCTCGATATGTTCCCGTATCCGAGCGGCGCGGGGCTGCACGTCGGGCATCCCGAGGGTTACACGGCCACGGATATCATCGGTCGGTATAAAACGATGTGCGGTTTTAATGTGCTGCATCCGATGGGTTGGGACGCGTTTGGCCTGCCCGCGGAGCAGTATGCGATCAAGACAGGGCAGCATCCCGCGCTGACCACGGCGCAAAACATCGCGCATTTCAAAGGCCAGCTTCAGCGCATCGGCTTCGGCTACGATTGGTCGCGCGAGGTGAATACGACCGACGCGGGTTACCTGCGCTGGACGCAGTGGATTTTTCTCCAGCTTTACGGCTCGTGGTTTAACCCGGAGACGCAGCGGGCCGAACCCATCGCGACTTACACGGGCGACGAACCGGATCACGTCCGGCTCGCTTACGTCGCGGAAGCGCCGGTGAACTGGTGCCCGGAACTCGGCACGGTGCTGGCAAATGAGGAAGTCATCGACGGGAAAAGTGAAGTCGGCGGGCATCCGGTGGAGCGGCGGCCGATGCGGCAGTGGATGCTGCGGATTACGGCGTTCGCGCAGCGGCTGATTGATGAGCTGGAAGGGCTGGACTGGCCGACGGGAATCAAGCTGTTGCAGCAGAATTGGATCGGGCGGAGTGAAGGCGCGGAGGTGCATTTCAAAATCGCCGATACCGAGCAAACGATTCCGGTTTTCACGACGCGCCCCGACACCCTGTACGGTGCGACTTACATGGTCTTGGCCCCCGAGCACGCGCTCGTGGATCAGATCGTGACCGAGGAGCAGCTTGCCGCCATAGAGGGGTATCGGGAAAAGACTTCGCGCAAATCCGATCTCGATCGCACCGAACTCGCCAAGGAAAAATCCGGCGTGTGGACGGGCGCATTTGCGTTCAATCCCGTCAACGGCGAGCGCATCCCGATCTGGATCGCGGATTACGTCCTGCCCGGCTACGGCACCGGCGCGATCATGGCTGTGCCGGCACACGATGAGCGCGATTGGGAATTTGCCCGCAAGTTTGCCCTGCCGATCCGCGCGGTTGTGAGCGAAACCGCCACGCTCGGACTCGGTGGTGGGTCGAGCCCGTGCGAGGCCGAGCCGCTGGAATGCTTGGTGGGCGAAGGTTTCGCGATCCACAGCGGGCCGCTCGATGGGTTGCCGACGCGGCTCGCGAAAGCGGAAATCATCTCGCGGCTGGAGACGCTCGGCGT
>JANLQB010000963.1:0-3170 GCA_031367565.1 Verrucomicrobiota bacterium | reverse complement strand
ATGAGGATGCGCTGGCCGATCGACTTTTTCATCAGCTCGGCAAAGGCGGTCGCGTCCGCGTTTGAGAGCGTCATTTCGATCGCGGGCACGGGGTTTGAGACGGTGCGTTTTTTGCCGTCCGCGGACTCGACCGTCTTCTCGACACTCGTGTGAATCTTCTTCACCGCGAGCAAGCGCTCGACTTGCATCACGGGCGCACCTGCGACGTAGCCGACTTTCGGGAGCGTCTTTGTGTTGATGAAACGCGCGCCTTTTGAGCGCGTTTCCTTTACCTGATAAAAGTCGATCGCCACTCCGGGAGGCGCAGCCACGATGGCTGGCTCAGCGGACGCGGGTGCGGCGGAAACGGGCAATGCAAAAGCGCCTGCGAGGGCGAAGACGAGGCTGAGTTTGATTACGGAGGATTTAGTCATGGCTAAGAATGTGGATTTCCACGGAGGAGATTGTCAATCCGCGTATGGGTGGCGCGGCGAGGCAGTCCAAGGTACGGCGGTTTCCCAACCGCCGACCGGAAAGCTCCGCGCCGCATCAAATATTTTCCGGTGAAGGAAAAGATGACCTCGACGCGGTTCGGGTGAGTCGGTGGTTGGGGAAACCACCGCTCCTTGACTCAGCGTTGGGGACGACGCCCGCTGCCGTATCCGCCACGGCTTTCACCGCCGCCTCCGCCTCCGCCTCCGCGACGTTGTCCGCCACCACCACCACCACCACGCGGTCCGCGATTTTGCGGGCGCGGGGTGAAGCGGCGTTCGCCACGCTCGGCTTCGGTCATCGGCGGCGGAGCTTGATCGTAGTTAAAATCCTCCGCCTTTTTCCGTACGATGCCGCGTCCGATGAAACGTTCGAGCGTGCGCAGCGCCGCGTATTCGTCGGAACTCACGAAGCTGATCGCATCCCCGACCTGGTTGGCGCGACCGGTGCGGCCGATGCGATGCACGTAGTCCTCGGCGTGCATCGGGAAGTCGTAATTGATGACGTGCGAGATGCCGTCCACGTCGATACCGCGCGCGGCGATGTCGGTGGCGACGAGCACGCGGACGGTGCCGGCCTTGAAGTCGTTCAAGGCCCGCAGGCGCTGGTTTTGCGAACGGTTCGAGTGCAACGTGCCGGTTTTAATTCCGGTGCTTTCGAGCTTTCGCGCGACGCGATCCGCGCCGTGTTTGGTGCGGGTGAAAATGAGGACGCTATCGAGCGCCGGATCGCGCATGAGATGGGCGAGCAGCGAGGGCTTCAGGTGCTTGCCGATTTCATAGACAAACTGCGTGACGGTCTCGGCAGGATTTGAGCGGCGGCCGATCTGGACGATCTTCGGCGCGCGCTGGAACTCGTGCGTGAGCGTTTCGATCTCTTTGGAAAGGGTCGCGGAAAACATCAGCGTCTGCCGGTTTTTTGGCAGGCCTTTCACGATCTGGCGGATGGATGGGAGGAAGCCCATGTCGAGCATGCGGTCGGCTTCATCGAGGACGAGATGTTGCAGGCCGGTGAAATTTCCTTGCCGGAAAAGATCCAGCAGCCGACCCGGCGTCGCGATGATGATGTCCGTGCCGCTGCGCAGTGCTTCGATCTGCGGACGCTCGCCGACTCCGCCGAAAACCGTGGCCATGCGGAGCGGCAGATGTTTGCCGTACGCGCGCACGTTTTCCTCGATCTGCACGACCAGCTCACGCGTCGGCGCGACGACGAGGACACGCGTGCCGCGTTTCTGCGCGGGGCCAGCGGCGGCGAGTTTCGCGAGGATTGGTAAAGTGAACGCGGCGGTCTTTCCCGTGCCCGTTTGCGCGATGCCGATCACGTCATGGCCTTCGATGATGAGTGGGATCGCGGCGGCTTGGATCGGAGTGGGTTCGGTGTAACCCGCTTCTTGGATAGCTTGGAGAATGAGGGCGTCGAGACCGAGGGCTCTAAATGGCATAAGGGCGCGGACTATCGTCGGGAAGCGTGAAAACGCACGCGATATTCACGGTGAGAGAAATCCGAATGTCGAAATCCGAAACCAACGAGGAAATTTAGTGAAACCCTGAAAAACAAGAAAGACGTTCGTCATCCGTTTTCCCAATTTCAAACCATTCGGATTTGTTTCGGATTTCGAGATTCGGATTTTGCGTTTTCCGCTCTGAGCTGGCCGCAGCCGGCGGCGACGTCGATGCCGCGGCGCTGGCGGACGGTGCTGGGAATGCCTGCGGTTTTCAGGACGCGCTGGAATTCGGCGGCGGCGGGCGGCGCAGTCGGGGTGCCGTGGAAGCCGGCGGTGGGATTGAGCGGGATGAGATTTACGTGCGCGGCGAGTCCGGCGAGGAGCGCGGCGAGCTTTTCGGCATGCGCGGTGGAATCGTTTGCCCCTTCGATCAGCGTCCACTCGAAGAAGATGCGGCGGCGGGTGCGTTCCGAGTAAATGCGGCAGGCGCCGATGAGTTCGGCGAGCGGCCAGCGGCGGCTGATGGGGACGAGTGCGCCGCGATCTTCTTCCGTGGCTCCGTGCAGACTGACGGCGAGGTGATACGGCTGCTTTTCCTCCGCGAGCCGCAGGATGCCGGGGACGACGCCGACGGTGCTGATCGAGATGTGCGATGGCGCGAGGCCGAGGCCGCGCGGGTCGGCGATGATTTCGAGCGCGGTCATCACGGCATCGTAATTGTGCAGCGGCTCGCCCATGCCCATGAGCACAAGATTTCGCAAATCCGGCTCGCCCGCCGCGCGGAGAGCGCGCTGCGCGTGGAGGACTTGCGCCACGATCTCGCCGGGCCGCAGGTGCCGCACAAATCCCATCTGACCCGTCGCGCAAAAAACGCAGCCCATCGCGCAGCCCGCCTGCGTGCTGACGCAGGCGGTGAAGCGCCCGCGATAGCGCATGAGGACGGTCTCGATCGTCTGGCCGTCTCCGAGCCGGAGGAGAAACTTGCGCGTGAATCCATCGCTGCTCGCGGTGTCCAGAACCACGGGCGGTGCGTCGAAAGTGAACGCGTTTCGCTTTTCAAAATGATCCGCGACCCAGCGCTGAAGTGGCGGCGGGAAACCGAGGTCGCCCTCCAGCGAAGTCAAAACCTCGCGATAGATCGCGCGCCACAGCGCGCGGGTGTGGATCGCCGGCAGGCCGGACGCGACGATTTGTTTTTCGAGCGCAGTAAAGGTGAGGTCGTGAATGGAAGCGGAAGTGGCCACGGGAATGCGAG
>JANLQB010000941.1:0-8355 GCA_031367565.1 Verrucomicrobiota bacterium | reverse complement strand
GGCCCGCATCGTCGCCGAGACTGACGAGTGGTTCGCCTTTCACGACGTAAATCCACAAGCGCCCGCGCACGTGCTCATCGTCCCGAAACGCGTCATCCCCCGCCTCGACCAAGCCACCGAATCCGACGCCGCCCTCCTCGGACGCATGCTGCTCGCCGCCCCGCAAATCGCCCAATCGCTCGGGCTCGCCGAGTCGGGATTTCGCATCGTCATCAACAACGGACGCGACGCCGGAGAATCCGTGCCGCACCTTCACATCCACCTGCTCGGCGGCCGCCCGCTGGCGTGGCCCCCTGGCTAGGATGATCGGGCTCACCAAACTCACCGCCGCTAGCGCATGAACCCACCTTTTGAGCGCCGCGTGGTGATCACCGGCATGGGTGTCATTACTCCAAACGGAAATACCCTGGCCGCGTTTTGGAGTGCCGTCCGGGACGGCAAAAGCGCTGCGAAGACGCTGACACGCTTTGACCTAAAGGACTGCCAGTGCCGATTGGCTGCGGAAATCCACAATTGGACCCCGACGGACTACCTAGATGCAAAAGTCTCCAAGCGACTCGAACGCTCGCTGCAATTTGGATGTGCCGCCGCCCGCCTCGCGACCGAGGATGCGGGGATCGACTTTACCCGGATCGACGCGGATCGGTGCGGCATCGTCGAAGCCACTTCGTTGAGCAACATGGAAGCGGCCTACCGCGCGCAAACGGCGCTCGACGCGCGGGGCATTCGCGCGATCAGCCCCTCGATGATGATCAGCGGATATGTTGGCAGCGGAAGTGCGGAAATCGCCAATCAACTCGGGCTGCGCGGGCACGCGATCACTTGCAGCTCGAGCAGCGCTTCCGGGAACGATGTGATGGGATACGGTCAACGGATGATTCAGACCGAGGAGGTCGATGTCGTGCTCGCGGGCGGGTCGGAGGCTCCCATCGTAAACACCGTTTATTTCGGCTTTGCAGCGAGCAAGGCGATGAGCCGCTGGACCGGACCGCCCGAACAAGCGGTCAAGCCTTTCAACAAAAACGGCGACGGCTTCGTCATTGGCGAAGGCGGAGCCTACGTGGTTCTGGAGGAATTGAGCCACGCGCTGTGCCGGGGAGCGCGCATCTATGCCGAGGTGCTTGGGCACGGGCGGAGTTGCGAGGCATATCACCCGATGGCACCGCATCCCGATGGATGGGGCGTCGCGCGTGCAATGGAAAAGTCATTACATGCCGCCGGCATCGACCCTTCCGCGGTGGATTACATCAATGCGCACGGCACGGCCAATTCCGTGAATGACATCGCCGAAGTGCGCGCGATCAAAAAGGTCTTCGGGGCGCACGCCGCGCGAGTCGCCATCAGCGCAACCAAGCCAATCACCGGCCATCCGCTTGCCGCCGCCGGCGCGGTCGAAACCGTCATTTGCGCGCTGGCACTGTATCACCGGGAAATTCCGGCGACCTTAAACCTGACGGATTCCCTGCCCGAGTGTGATTTGGATTTCGTTCCGATTCACTCTCGTCCCTATCCAGCGCGCATCGCGCTAAACCTCAACAGCGGCTTTGGCGGCAAGACCTCCTGCCTTGCCCTCGGTGCCTACCACTTGTGAGTTTCGCGGCCTACATTCCGCTGTCAGGTTTCGTTATCAACGTCTTCTTCGCGTTGTTCGTCTTCAGTCGAGCTCCGCGAGTGCTGGCAAACCGGGTTTATCTCCTTCTCGGCCTCTCGATCGCGACTTGGAACCTGGGCTCCTTTTTTCTCTTCATCGTTCCCGAGTCCGATCACGACTCCGCGCTATTCTGGGCGCGGTTCCTCCAGTTCGGCTGCATTTTCGGAGTCGCGGCTTTTTTTCACCTCGCGTTGATCATCGCGCACTTCCGGGTGGGGCGTTGGATCTGGGCGCTCTACGGTCTGCAAGTCGCACTTGCCGCGAGTAATTTTACTCCCCTCTTTGTGAGCGATGTCCGCTGGCTCGGTACATCCGGCTGGTATTCCAAGGCCGGACCGGCCTTTCACATTTTCAATCTGCCTTTCATGCTCATGTTTGGCTCGATTTTCGTCTTGCTCAAACGCGCTAGGAGCCTCCCGCGAGAGCAACGCGGTAAGCTCTACCCGATGATTTTCACGGAAACCCTCCTGAGCGTCGGCGGGGCCAACGACGTCATGCCAATCGTCGGGATCGAGCACTATCCATGGACCCAAATTCAGATATATCCGTGGGGCAGTCTCGCTGCGGTTTTCTACGGAGCCATCGTCGCCTACACGGTCCTGCAAAACCAATTGCTCGGCGCGCGAATCGCCCTCAGCGGAGTGCTCGCCCATCTAGTTCGCTTTGCTTTTCTCATTACGATCTGCGGCGGTCTGCTGATGGCATGCGCCCTTGTTGCCCGCGATGTTTTTAATCCGGTTTCGTTCTGGCTCTCGATGGCGGTTTTTGTTTTCAGTTCGGTCATCGCTGCCGTTCTTTTTCCACGCCTGTTTGGCGGCAAAGGCGTGGAAAAGTGGGAGCGCCGCATCATGGGCGACCGCTTTGAATCTCAGGATCAGGTGCGCAATTTCATGGAGAACATGGCGTGGTACACGGACATCGACGCCCTGCTAAATGATCTTCACGAACTGCTCACCCGGGTTTTCAAGCTCAAGTCCTATCAAATCATTTTGCGGGATGAAACCACCCGCCTGTTCACGCTCTTCCGCGCCGAGCCCGTTCAGACACAGAAACAACTCCCGGAACTCAAAGTCGAATCTCCCGTCTTTCGATTCTTCGAGTGGGGTAAGGCCGCGTATCTGACGCTAAATTCCGAATATCTCCGCCCGGCCGCGTCCTCGCTCGAAAAACAGGCGCTCGAACAGCTCTCGGAGTTCCGCGGACAATTCTGTTTTCCACTCGCCTCGCAAAGCGAGCCGTTCGGCCTTTTCATCGTCGGCGAAAAGAAAAACAACCAGCCATACAACGCATCCGACATCACCCTTCTCGTCGCTTTAATGAAAAACCTCAGCCTGATGGTGAACCAAATCCGGCTAAAGAATCACATCCTCCAAACTCAGGAGCTTGATCTCCTCGGCCGGATGAGCCGTGGCATGGCGCACGATTTGAACAATCTCCTTACCCCGGTTTGGACCCTCTTTCAACTCTCCAGCGAAGTGAGCGAAAGCGGCAAACCGCCGGAGTTTGATGACGAATTGCTCCCCTCCGCGCTCCGCAATATCAAGATCATGCGCGCCTATATCCGGGAGGCGCTTTTCTTTTCGGAAAATCTGCGGCCGGACATCCAATTGTGCCGCCTCGACTTGATCGTGAAACAAGCCGCCGAGCTGGGGCGCGCGAGCCGCAAAAAATTCGTCAACATTATCACCGAAGTTCCAGACAACGTGCTGGTCGAACTCGACGAAGTGCTGATACAGCGCCTCATCGCCAATTTGATTTCCAACGCCATCGACGCCTCTCCAGAGAGCTCCACCATCCGCGTGGAACTCCTGCGTCTCGCGAAGACCGAAGCGAGCCGGGACTGGCTCCGCGTCCGTGTCTCCGATCAGGGTGAAGGCATCCGTAAGGAAGATCTCAATCGAATCTTCACTCCCTATTTCACGACGAAAAACCACGGAGATGAAAACCGAGGCTTTGGGTTGGGGCTCGCCATTTGCCGAAAGATTGTGAATCTTCACGGCGGCAATGTTTCCATTTCCAGTCAGATAAAAAAGGGCACAACCGTCGAACTCGACCTACCCAGCCGTCAGCAAAAACTCCCCCCGTCGCCTTTGCCCGAAAACGCTTAAATGCGCACACTCCTCGTCCTCAGCCGACAGCCTTCACTCACCGCAGCGGTTCAGTCAGTCCTCGACCCGGCCCAGTTTCAACTCATCACCAAGGACTCCGTCATCGAAGCGGAGTTCCTCCTGGTCCGGGGAGCGATCGACGCCGTCATTCTCGATAACGAAGTGAGGGAGGCGCGCACGATTCGGGAAATCGACCAAATCAAGAGCTTTGCCCCCGACTGCCCGATCCTCGTCTATGGCGACGCGAGGCAGTCCGATTGGGAGGAAGACGCGTTTTTAGCCGGAGTGGAGCATATCCTGACCAAGCCGGTGCGGGGGAAGCTGCTCAATAATCTGCTGGCCCGCATTTTCCCCGAAAGCGAACGGCGAATCACCCCGCAACCCGCGCCACTGCGCGCGGAAAGCGCGGCATCGCATGGATCCAGCGAGCAGGGCCGAGCCTTGCAGGCCCTGCGTCGCTTTTCCGGGATCCTGGCGCACAGCCTCGATTCCTCGGCCTTGTTAAAAGAGTTCCTCCTTCTGCTGAGGGAGATCATCGGCGTGAACCGCGCGATCATTTTCCTGCGCAAGCCAGGCGCGGTCCTCTCCAGCGGCTCACTCGCGCCTGAAGATCGCTCGCTCCGCAGCGCATGCGCGATCGGGCTGGACCACGGGATCCTCGAGCACATCCCCCTCTCGCTCAGCGCAGGCATCGGCGGGCATCTGCACCGGCAGGGACGCATCCTGCGCCATTCCCATCCCGACGCGCAGGCGAGCCGCGAGATCATGCGGGAATTTCAACTCCTCGGCGCGCAGGTCGCCATCCCCATCCTCGATCGCGAATCCCTCCTCGGCGTGGCAGTGCTGGATGAACGGCTGACCGGCGAGCCTTACGAAAATGAAGAACTCGCGCTCATTTTTCACATGCTGGAAGAAGTGGGCCTCGCCATCCGCAATTCGTGGCTGCACGACCAACTCAACGCGAACCACGGTATGATCGCCGACATCCTCGGCCATCTGGGTTGCGGGTGCGTCGTCATCAACGAAACCCTCACCACCCTGCACGCGAACAAAGCTGCGGATCGCTTTTTCAAAAGAGACCGCAATGAAAAAGTGCCACTCGAATTTGCGGACCTGCCGCAGCGGCTCGGGAGCCTCGTCTTCGGTGTGATCAAGACCGGCGTGCCAGTCGCGCCTTTCAAGCAGCAGACCGAGCATCTGCCCGGAAGTACCCAACGGGTAAGCATCGTCCCCTTCAAAACGCAGACCGCAGCCGCGAATAGCTCCGCGCTGCTCCTCATCGAGGATGTCACGGAAGGCGAGCGCGCGCTCCGTCTCGAAACCGAGGCATCCAATCTGCGGCTCGTAAAATCCATGGCGGAACACCTCGCGCACGAGATCGGCAATGCACTCGTCCCGCTCTCGACCCATCAGCAACTCCTCAAGGATTCCATTAACGACCCCGAATTTCAGGAATCGCTCTCCAGCGCGATGGCCAGCGGGGTGAAGCGAATTTCGCGTCTCGCCAATCAGATGATTTTCCTCGCCCGCGAATGGCAGGGCGACTTTAGCGAATCCGTAATGCTCTCCGACCTGATCGTGGAGGCTTTTCACGAGGCGCATACCTACCATCCCGGCAAAAAGGTCGCCCAACTCGCGTTCAACAAAAGCATCGCACCGTGGAAAATCTCCGGCGACCACAAGGCCCTGCGACACGCTTTTTCCGAGATCATCCTAAACGCTCTCCAGGCAAACCCCGAAGAACCCAGCGTGGCCGTCAACATCGAAACCGCCAAACCCGGTGAAGCTCCATCGCTCATGGTGGAAGTGCGGGACACCGGAAAAGGCTTCAGCTCGGAAACCGCGCGGCGCGCCCAGGAGCCATTCTACTCCACCAGAAACGTCGGGCTCGGAATTGGCCTGACGGTTTCCCGAAAGATTATCGAAAGCCACCACGGCCTGATTGAGATTCAAACATCTCATTCTGGCGAATCCGGGATCGTCCGCGTTTCCCTTCCATTGCAAAACTGACGTTGGTCAAAGGCCTAAACCGCGCCTTTACCTGGGGAAACGAAGATGCTTAGAACTCCGTGAGGGAGATGGCAGTGTTTTTGCTACTCTCAACCTCGAACATCTGCCAAGAATCCTGTCCCGATCCATGAAACATGCAACCCGCCTAGCCGTTGTAGTTACGGCTGCACTAACACTCACACCACAACACGCCCACGCGCCGGGCTTCCGTATTACCGATCTCGGCGCAAAAGGAACCGCGCGCGGCGGTGCCGTCGTCGCCACGGCGGACGACCCATCCGCCATCTACAACAACCCCGCCGGCATCACCCAACTGGAAGGCACCAATTCCATTCTCGGATCGAACTTCATCGGATTTGAAACATCGGTGCAACCGAAGGGAGGCGGAGCCACTTTCGACTCCAACTACTCCCCGCAAGCCGTCCCGCACTCCTACCTAACATGGAAGTCCAAGGACTATCCGATCGCACTCGGCTTTGGCTCCTACGCACCTTTTGGACTCGCCCTCGAGTACGGGGATGGCACTCCGTTTCGCACGATCGGGCAAAAGGGCTCGATCCTCTTCAACACCTGGAACCCGGTCATCGCCTGGCAAGTCTGCGACAGTCTTTCCATCGCGGCAGGAGCCACCGTCAGCTATAGCAAGGTGATGCTCGCCCGCGGAGTCGCGGTGCCCGGCGATGAGTTCCAATTCAAAGGCACCGGCGTCGCCTATGGATTCAATCTCGGACTCCTCTGGCAGCCTGACCCGAAGCATTCCTTTGGCATTAGCTACTTCAGCGCGACCGATGTGGAATACAGCGGCCATTCCCATCTACGCATTCCCAGCTTCTCCGTGGCAACGCCGATCGGTGAATACCGATCCGCACAACTCAAGAATGAGCAGGACGCCGATGCCAGTATTCCCTACCCAAGCACTCTGCGGGCGGGCTACTCATTCCGGCCCACACCCAACTGGAATTTTGAAGTCGATGTCGAATGGACCGACTGGGACCGACTCAACTCGGTGACGCTCCACCAAAAAACCGGCGCGCTGGCCATCCCATTTAACTACGAATCAAGCTTCTTCTATGAGTTCGGCGTCACGCGAAAGCTACCGTGGGACATGGAAGTCAGCGCCGGATACATCTACAGCGAGAACTCCGTGCCGAACGAAAGCTTCAGCCCGTTGGTTCCCGACTCCAACCGCCACGTCATCAGTGCCGGTTTTGGGAAGCAATTCGACCGTTACGATTTGAACATCGCTTATCAATATGCCTATGGCCCGCACCGCACCATAGCGCAAGGAACCGCAGCCGACGGTGTTTACCGCTTCGAAAGCCATGCCGTCTCTATCTCCGTTGGATATCGTTTCTGATCGCCCGGCGACGGGAACGCTCAAGCCCACCCTTCTCATCGTCGATGATGAAGAAGGCCCGCGCCAGTCGCTGAAGATCGTCTTTAAGCACGACTACCAAGTGCGCATCGCCTGCAATGGCCCCGACGCGCTGGAAATCGTCCGCTCCGAGCGCATCGACGTCGCCGTGCTGGATATCATGATGTATGGCATGTCCGGCGTGGAGCTTCTCAAGGAACTAAAGGAGATCGACCCAACCATCGAGGTCATCATGCTCACCGCCTACGAGACGCTAGAAACCGCTCGTCAGGCGCTCCGCAGCGGAGCTTGCGACTATTTGAACAAACCCTTCGATATTTCCACCATGCGTGCTGCCGTCGCCAAGGCGGCGAGGCGACGTCAGGCTACCCTCGAAGGGCAATCCACGCAGGACCAGCTCCAGCACCTCCAAGTCGAAATCCAGCAACAACGCGTGCAGGAGGAAATGGTGCGCACGAAGGGAGACATCTACGCGAGCGTCCTTCACGACATCAATAGCCCGCTCACCGTCATCAGTGGCTTTGTCGAGCTCATCAACCGTGCGATGCAGAATACCAATCGCGTCGAAGGTGAGCAACTCGATCACATCAAGACAGACCTCAAAAATCTTTCGGGGCAGGTCGGGCGTTGCTTTGAAATTTCGCGCCGCTATCTCGGTTTCTTAAACACGAACACTACCGATAAGACCTGTGTCGGAGTGAAGCAGATACTCGCGGACTTAAAAGATCTCCTCGTCCGTCACCCGAGCGCGCACGGAAACAATCTCCTCATTCCCGAACTGAGTTCCGACGTGACCGCCGAGATCAACGGCACGGACCTTCTGCAAATCCTGCTCAATCTCACCATCAATGCGCTCCAGTGCGTCGAGGTTCCGCATCAGGTAGAAATCACCTGCCAGCCGATCCAGAACTCGCTCGACCTCGCACAATACACCGATGGCCCCGGACAGCGTCTGATTAACCGCGAAGGATTCCTCAATCGCGCGCCGCTCCTCGCCATCACCGTCGGCGATAATGGTCCAGGCATCGCGCCCGAGATTCTCAGCAAAATGTTCGTCGAGAAATTCACCACGAAATCCTCCGATCGCGGCACCGGCCTCGGCCTTTCGATCGTTCACAGACTCGTGCGGGAGGCCAAGGCGGCGATCCACCTTCGCACGGAAGTCGGCAAAGGCTCCTGGTTCACGATTCTGCTTCAGGTCCACGGTTAAG
>JANLQB010000936.1:0-6984 GCA_031367565.1 Verrucomicrobiota bacterium | reverse complement strand
GGTAACATTCGTTGACGCTCGGCCCGTCGAAGATTTTCAGGAACTCGACTTCCTTCTCCGCCGCCGTGCGCAGGTAGATGCTGCGCCGCTTCGACGCGAGCCCTTGCATGTTGTCGATGTCCGGCCCGCCGCGCATGAGATTGAGCGCACCGCTGACGTAGAGCAGATTGTCGCGGACGAGTTCCGCCTCCATCCGCCGCGTCGGCATCCGCCAAAGTGCGATGTCATCCGGGTCGATCTTCGCGTCCGATTCATCCGGCGTGGAAGCCATCCGGTAGGTGCGGCTCGTCGCAATCATGCGGTGCATCGGTTTCATCTTCCAGCCGCTCGCGGTGAACTCCGACGCGAGCCAGTCGAGCAGCGCGGGATGCGAAGGACGCGCGCCGTTCGTGCCGAAGTTCTCCGGCGTCGCCACAATCCCGCGTCCGAAGTGGCGAAGCCAAAGATGATTCATCGCGACCCGCGCAGTCAGCGGATTGTCGGCGTTCGCGATCCACTTTGCGAAGGCGAGACGGCGACCCGTGCTCGTCGCGGGATAGTCTTCTTTCGCGCGCGGTTTGAAAGCGGTGGTCGGCTCGGATTTCATTTGCTCCTCCGCTTTCGCGAGCGCGAGCGCCGCCTCCACAGTTTTCTTTGCGGCGGCTTCGGCCTTGTCGCGAGCCGCGCGGTAGGGATCGGGAAGATCGGACTCGGGCGGCAGCGGTAGTGCGTCCCCCGCTCGTTGCGCCTCCTGCTGCGCAAGCGTCGTATGGTAAAGCGCGAGGCGCGCTTCACCGACCGCGACATTGCTTTGTTTCAGCGCCACGTCCTTCGCGGCACCCTTCCATTCATCGCCATCTTTTTTTCCAGCGTCCTCGATGCGCTCCGCGCGGATCACCGCCAGCAACGCCGCGTGTTTCGCCTCGGCAATCGCCAGCGCCAACTCGTGCTCCTTCACCGCATCCGGCTTCCCCATCACCTCTCGCGCTTTCGCCAACTCCTGTTCGCTCGCCGCGATCGTATCCGCGATCACAAATTCCCGGCGATCCGGCGCGGCGGCAGCGCGCGATAAATTCACCGGCACGACATCCAGCGCCGGTTTCAACTTGTCCCCGCAAAGCGCGGGCGGCACCGCAGGTTGCATCACGCGATCCTTGTCCGGTCGGCGCTCATCGCCACGCACGAGAAAATACGTCGGCGCATCCGTGCCAATATCATAGACGCGTGGCAGCCCGTCCTTCTCGCGATCGAGTTCGCCGGGCACGCGATCCGTGCGGACTTGATGGGGCTCGAACACCGCGCGCATTTGATAGTATTCCGCCTGCGAGATCGGATCGGTGCGGTGATCGTGGCACTTCGCGCAGCCGATCGTGATACCGAGAAAAGCCTGCCCGGTGTGCTTCACCGTGTCTTCCAGCCATTGCTCCCGGCTCAGCATTTTGAAGTTTCGCACGAGAAATCCGGTCGCACGCAAAGCATCAGGATCGTCCGGCGCGCGCTCATCGCCGGCGAGCATGTCCGTCACCATTTCATCGTAGCCGCGGTCCGCATTCAGCGACTCCACGATCCAATCGCGCCAACGCCAGATGTGCCGCGCGCTGTCACGCACCTGCTTCCCGTCCGTCCACCCGGCCCAATCGCTGTAGCGCCATACATCCATCCAGTGCCGAGCCCAACGCTCACCGTAGCGCGGATCGGCGAGCAGGCGATCGACGACTTTTTCGTAAGCATCAGAAGACGAATCCTCATCGAAAGCGCGCTGCTCTTCCGGCGTCGGCGAGAGCCCGATCAGGTCGAGATACACGCGCCGGAGCAGGATCGACTTCGGCGCTTCCGGTCGTGGAGAAAGCCCGCGTTCCTCGTGTCCAGCCGCGATGAAAGCATCGATCGGCATGCGCACCCATCCCGCGTTTTTCACGGCCGGAATTTCCGGACGCCGCACCCGCTCGAATGGCTGCCAGCGATACGATGCGAGAAATTTTCCAAATGCCGCCGCGCGTTCTTTCACCTCGGCCATTTGCGCGGTGCTCGGCGTCTGCGTCGCATCGCCCGGATTCGCGCCGGCCAGCAGTTCCGTCTCGTTGTCAAAACCGTCACCGTCACTGTCCTCGCGCGCGACCAAAGCCAGCCGCACCGCGATGTCTTTCACCTTGCCTGCGCTCCCCAATTCCTCGCCGATCACCCTCAGCCGATCGCCAAATGGATTGTGTGGAAAATCGTCGAGCGATTCCGGTTCCTTCACCGCGCTCGGCAGATGGCAGGTCGTGCAGCGGCTCAGTTCCTTCGTCAGAAATTTATCGTAGTGTCGCTCCAGCGCGGCCTTGTTTGCGGGCGTCGCGAACGCCGTGAGGCCACCCGCGAAGACGAGCGCACCGACAAGGATGCGCGCCGCTTTTTGCGGATGGTTCCGGGAGAGCTTCATCGCAAACATACCAGCGCGGCGCAGGGCGCTTTCTTAGATGACCGCACGCGGCAATACGAGGTTCCCAAAAAAGCCCGAACCCTTCACGCTCCAGCAACCATGAGCCTTCCCGCCAACGTCGTCAGCATTCACCCTTACTTCAAAGTCCACCCCGGCCAACTTGATGCCTTCAAAGCCGGCATGCGCGCGTTCGTCGAGAAGACGAAAAGTGAGCCGCTGCATTTGTATTACGAGTTCACGGTGAACGGCGACGAAGTCTTCTGCCGCGAAGGCTACATCGGCGCAGAAGGCACGCTGGCGCATTTGGAAAATATCGGTGCGGAACTGGGCGAGGCTTTGAAAATCGCCGACCTCACGCGACTGGAATTTCATGGGCCGGCGGAGGAAATCGAGAAGCTGAAAACGCCGCTCGCGCATCTGAATCCGGCGTGGTTCGTGATCGAGTGCGGCGTGCCGCGCTAACTCACTGCGCGCGGCCCATTTTCTCGCGCATCTCCGGCGTCACGTAACTCTTCCCGCCGAGGATCGTCGCGAGCGCTTCGTGCAGATATTCGCCGGCTTCGCTCTTGCTCAAGTAACCGCCCGCGCCCGCCGCGATGGCCCCGAATGCGAATTGCGCCTCGGCATGCAAAGAGAGCACGAGCACCGCGAGATCGGGATGCAGATGCTTGAGCTGACGCGTGAGTTCGAGGCCGTGGATCGCGCCCTTTAGCGAGATGTCGATGACGGCGATGTCGGGCTTCAGCGCGGCGATGCGATCGAGCGCCTGCGCGGCGTTTTCGGCTTCGCCGCAAAGGTCGTAGTCGCCCTCCGTTTCCAGCAGCGTGCGCAGGCTCGCACGGATTCCAGCGTGATCGTCCACGATCACGATGCGGGTGGTTTTGGATTGCGAAGGCGGTTCCATGAAAGCGTCAGTCGGGGTACTTTCGGACGTGCTGCGTCAGGGAACAAGTCAGCTTGCAGCCGCCTTCCGGCCCAGGGCTGATCGTGATCTCCGCGCCGAGCAGCCCGGCGCGATATTCGAGGATGTGCAGACCGAGCCCGTGGCGGCGGCTGCGCGGCTTTTTGAAAGGGAGCCCGTCATTCGTGATCGTGAGCGTCGGCACGCCGGTGACCGTGGTGCAATCGAGGATGATCTGGCGCGGCGCGGCGTGTTTCAGCGCGTTATTCACCGCCTCCTGCGCGATGCGATAAAGATGGATCGCCGCCGATTCGCCGAGCGGAAAGGTGGCCTTTCCACGCACGATGCATTCGACGCTGGAGAACGCCTGCGTGACGCGCGCCAGCTCTTCCAGCGCCACGATGAAGCCGCCCTTTTCCAGCTCGATCGGGTAAAGCCCTTTCGCCAGTCCGCGCGTCGTGTCGATCGCGCCTTTGATAAGCGTATTCAAGCGCGCCACGGTTTCCGCCTTCGGATGCAGGTCGCGCCGAAGATCGCGTTCGATCGCGCTCGCGAGCATGCCGAGCGCGCTGAGCTGCTGGCCGAGATCGTCGTGAAGATCCTGCCCGATCCGGCTCTGCACGCGCTCGGTGATCGCGACGATTTCCGCCTCCAGCCGGCGACGCTCCACGATCTCCTGCCGCAACTCGCGGTTCGCCGAGTTGAGCTTTTGCGTGCGCTCATTCACACGCTCTTCGAGTTCGAGATTTAGCTGCGCGAGTTCCTCCTCCACGCGCTTCCGATCCGTCAAATCCTCGACCACGATATTGATGCCGCACACATCCCCGGCCTCATTCCGCATCGGATACCAGTTCTCCACGCGCGTGCGTTCGCCCGGTTCTTCGCCGTGCGTTTCCACGGTGATCTCGACATCGCGCAG
This sequence comes from Verrucomicrobiota bacterium, assembly GCA_031367565.1. Classification (GTDB taxonomy): domain Bacteria; phylum Verrucomicrobiota; class Verrucomicrobiia; order Chthoniobacterales; family Chthoniobacteraceae; genus JANLQB01. The sequence goes on along the minus strand of JANLQB010000936.1, from coordinate 2,763 downwards.
CGCCTCGCCCGTCTCCAGCACGTCGCGCAACCAAGGCTCGGCTTGATCCGCCAGCTCCGGCAGGACCTCGCGGATCGTCCGACCGAGGTGTTCGGAAACGGGAATCCCGTTGATCTCGGCGAGCCGCTCATTGATGCGCACGTAGCGAAGCTCGTTATCCAGCACGCACAGACCGACCGGCGCGGTGTCGTAATACGCTTCGATCTCCGCGAGCCGCGCGCGCGACAGATCATCCTCTGCCGGACGCGCTGCTGCCTCGCCCTGCTTCTTCGACTTGCCCTCGCTCTTCTTGTTCGCGTTTTGAGACATTCGTCAGTCGATGCCCATGCTGCCTAGAGCCCCGGAGCTTTGGGTTTGATCGGTGCCGCGAAACTCGGCGCGGCTTTCGCCTTCACCTTGCGTTTAAAAACCTTGTCGCCCGCCGTGACGAAAAGCGTGTCCTGCTCCGCGCCGCCGAATGCGACGTTGCTCACCTTCCCATTCGGCGTCGGGAGAATCACGTTCACGCGCCCGGCTTGATCGCACACTTGCAGCCCGAGCCGCGTCGCCACGTAGAGCCGCCCAGCGCTATCGACTTCCATCCCGTCCGCGCCCGAGTCGTCTGCCGTATCCGGCTCGTGCAGCCAGAAGTAGCGCTGTTTGTGCGCGAGCTTTCCGTCCGCCTGAATCTGGTAACTGTAAACCCAGTGGCTCCGCGCATCATCGACGTAGAGCAAGGTCTGATCAGGGCTCGCGACGATCCCGTTCGCAAACTTCAGCCCGACATCGACGACTTCTTTTTCGCCGTTCGCTTTGATCAGCCAGATGTTGCTCGGCTTCCCGCTCGGCGCGGGTTCGGTCACGTAGATGTTCCCGTTTTGTAAAACCGTGAGGTCATTCCCACGGATGCCGTCCGCGACGGTGCTCACCTTTCCCTCCGCGTCGTACGACAGGATTTTCGCCTCCGAATCCGCGACCGCAAACATCCGGCCGTCCGGCCCGAACGCCTGCCCGTTCGCCTTCTTCGAGTCCGCGATGAACTCGCTCACTTTCCCGTCGAGCGCGACTTTGTAGGTCTTCGCATTTGGGAGGTCGTTGTAGAACATTTCGCCCTGCGCGTTGCCCGCCGGGCCTTCGGTAAATTTTCCGCCGCTCCAAACTTCCTGCCAGCCTTCGCCGGGAATCAGAATGTCGTTCAGCATCCCGTTTTTGCTCACGCCCGCCTTCACCGGCGCCGGCCAGTCTTTCCACAAATAGCGCATCGCATCGGGGAAAAGTGCGGTCCCCTGCTTGCCGCTGTGGCCGTTGTCGCCCCACTCGGATTTGTGCTCGTAGCCCGCGAAAGTGAGCGCGCGATCCATCATCTGATTCGCCTCCCACCAGTCGCCGCCGTAGATGTTCAAATCGTCCGAGCCATCCTGCTGGAAGACGCGCAACGCACGCGGCTCATACTTGCGGAGCAAGCCCGGAAGCCGGTCCGCACCCCGCAGGCTCACATACGTGCCGATCGTCGAAAAGACGCGTGAGAAGGCATCCGGCCGCTCCCACGCCGCATTGAAAGCGCAGATCGCGCCCGAGCTGGAGCCGCCGATCGCGCGATCGTTCCCTGATTTGCTCAGCACGATTTTGCGCCCGTCGCCTGTCGTCTTCTGCTCCACGACCGGCAGCAATTCATCGAGAACGAAGCGCGCGTAATCCGGCCCGAGGCCGTCGTATTCCAGCGAACGATTGAACCGATCGAGCGCCTTCTCACCATCCGCCGCCTTCACCCGCCCATGCATTACAAATACGCCGACGATCACCGGCAGTTCATTCTTCGCGATGAGATTATCGAACACGGTCGGCGCGTTCCATTGCACGCCGTCCTGATTCACATACACGCACGCCGGTTTCGCTGGGTCGTATTGCTTCGGAACGTAGATCGTCACATCGCGAACGGTGCCCGGAAAAATCTTCGACTGGTCGAACTGAAACTTGATCAACTCGCCCTTCGGCACGTCATCGTGCGGCTTCGAGTCCTCGGTGATTTGATAGTCAGTCTCCGCGTGGGCGAAAGCGGCGAGAGCGAGGAAGGGAAGGAAGCGTTTCATGTGACGGCGAAAGCTGCCGCATCCCACCCGCACGCGCGAGCCCAGATTCTCCACTTTTCAGCCCCGCTCTTCGGAAAGGCGCGAACGCGAGCGCATCGAGGCAGAGAAGCACTGGCTGAAAGTGAATCCGTCCGCGCACGACATTTTCACGATGCGGAAACTGCCGGACGGCAAGGTCGTTTTGTTCGTCGATTCCGCGACGGACGACGTGCTCGACGACGGCATCACCTTCGCCACGGACCTCCCCGCACGCCTGCCGCCCGTTCAGGCGGATGCAGGCATGATCGAGCAGGCGCTCGTAAATTTCGCCATGAACTCGCGCGACGCGATGCCGCAGGGTGGCTGCTTGATAAGCTCGACCGGGAATCCGTGGGGGCCGCGGTGTGAACTGTTCCATCGCTCGCGCGGAAAACTGCAAGATCGCTACCCCGCGAAGCACTGCGTCCGCAACCCGCGCACGCCAGGCTGCGCGCGGAAGATGCCTCCCGCGAGCGGTTGCGCCGTTCGGCCCTCGGCATCCAGATCGCGGCTCGCCGTGGTGATGTAGAGGTCGGCGAAGTCTTTGCCGCCAAAGCAGCACGAAGTCACATCGCACACCGGCACTTCCACCTTTGCGATCTTCCGGCCCGTGCGCGGATCGATGCACACGACCGACCATCCGCTCCAAAGGGCGATCCACAGATTTCCTCTCGCG
>JANLQB010000928.1:0-3225 GCA_031367565.1 Verrucomicrobiota bacterium | reverse complement strand
GACGAGTTCGATTTCAAAACCCGGCGGCAGGGTGAAACTCGCGCGCTCTTCCTCCGGCGAAAGCGGCGACGCCTTCGCGCCTTTGCCCGGCTCCGGTGCGCCGATGATTTTTTCCGTCGGCGGCAATTCCTCGATCGTGATGTCTTTCACCTGCACCAGCGCCTTGCCGCCGCCGTGGACCTGAATGCCGATTTTCCCCGTCTGCACGATGGCCGGATCGGCCTCGGTGTAGTCCACGCCTTGCACGCCGTTGATCCACGTCTGGATGCGCCGCCCGTCGGCGCGGATGACGTATTCGTTCCAGTCGTTCAGCTTGATGACCGGCCGCAGCGCCGCCATGTCGGAAGGGGCCATGAGTTTGTCGCGCCGCGATTCGTCGTAGATCGCGCCGTACCAACTCGGCTCGCCGTAATCGCACTGGTAGCCGGCCATCTCGGAGTTATTCGGCACGCGCTGGCTGCGGATCTGGAAGCCGCTGTTCACGAAGCCCGTACCGGTGAGCTTGATTTTGAAACGCACGATGAAGTTCCCGTAGTCCTTCACCGAGGCGAGGAAATCATTGTGCGTGACCTGCTCGGTGAGCGAGCCGCCGGTCAGGCAGCCATCCTCCACGCGCCACAGTTTCGCATCGCCCTCCCAGCCGGCGAGCGTCCTGCCATCGAAGAGCGGCGCGGCCTTGCCGACCGGCGGCGGAGGCTCGGCGTGGGTGAGCGCGGTGAAGACGAGGACGGCGAGTGTAAGGAGGCGTTTCATGTGAGGTGGGAGGGTGGGCAGCGGGAGAACCCGGATGCTGGCGGAAAGCTTTGGGAAAGTCAGGACGTGGTTTTCAGCAGCAGGCGCTTGCGAAGCCGGCAGTCCGCGAGGATGGATCGGGAGAAACCATCACTATGAACCCCAAACTCCAGCCAGCTTCGGCTTTTTTGGCGGCGCTTTGGTGCGCGGCTGCCGCGTTCGCCGCGCCGCCCCACCGTTACGATCACGTCGTCATCATCATCGAGGAAAACCACAACTACGCCCAAGTGCTCGGCAACCGCGCGGCGGCACCGTTCATCAACGAACTCGCCGACGGCGGCGTGAGCTTCACCGAGTTCTACGCCATCACGCACCCGAGCCAGCCGAACTACCTCCACTTTTTCTCCGGCGACAGCCAGGGCGTGATCGACGACAACCGACCGACGACCTACCCGTGGACGACGCCCAACCTCGGCGCGAACCTCATCGCCGCCGGCGCGACCTTCCGCGGATATAGCGAAGACCTGCCGGCCATCGGCGACCGCGACACCACGGGCGTGGATGTGGTGATCGCCGGCGTGACCTACAAGCTCTACCGCCGCAAACACAACCCGTGGGCAAACTGGCAGGCGGCCAGCGGCAGCCCGCTCGGCCTGAATCAGCTCGCGCCGGCGACGAACCTGCGGATGCTCGATTTCCCCGGCGATTTCACGCAGCTCCCGAAGGTCGCGATCGTCGTGCCGAATGAGCAAAACGACATGCACGACGGCACCATCCGCATGGCCGATGACTGGCTGCGCGCGCATTTCGCCGCCTACGCGCAATGGGCGCGCACGCACAACAGCCTGCTCGTCGTCACGTTTGATGAAGACAGTTTTTCCGGGCCGAACAAAATCCCGACGGTCTTCTACGGCGCGGGCCTCACGCCGGGCACGGAGAACGCGACCACCTGGACGCTGCACAATCTGCTCCGCACGGTCGAAGACATGCACGGCGCGGCGCCCTCCGCCCGCAGCGCGCAGGTGCGGGCGGTCACCGGCGTCTTTCCCGGCGATCCGCCGGTGCTGACGGCGCGGTTTCAGCAGGGGCTGAACGGCTACGCGGCCTGCGCGGACACCACGCTGCGCGCCGATGCGCCGACGGCGGACCACTCCGCCACGGCCACGCTCACCGTGGATCTCGACACCACCGCCGGCGGCCTGCCCGCGCAGGCGCTGATCCGTTTTGCAAATCTCTTCGGCGCGGCTGCGGGCCAGGTGCCCGCAAACGCGACAATCCTTTCCGCAAAGCTCATCCCATGGACCGGCTCCGGCGCGAACGACATCAGCACCACGCTCGTGGCCGCGCACCGGATGCTGGCGGCGTGGAGCGCGACGGACACCTGGGACTCGCTCACCGCCGGCATCTCCGCGGACGGCACGGAAGCCGCGAGCACGGCGAGCTTCACGCAAGTGCCCGCGCTGGGAAACGCGCCCGTGATTTTCGACGTGACCGGCGATGTCGCGGCGTGGCTCGCGGGGGCCCCGAATCGTGGCTGGGCGCTGCTGCCCCGGGGCACCGACGGGTGGGTTTCGACCTCGTCCGAAGGCGCCACCGCGAGCCAGCGTCCGATGCTCAAAATCGCCTACACCGTGCCGGTCGCGGCAGGTTACGCCGCGTGGCAGCTCGCGAAATTTGGGACGGCGGCGGGCCAGGCCGGTTCGCTCGCGGGCGATGACCCCGATGGCGACGGCGCGATCAACCTCCTCGAATACGCGCTCAACACGCCTCCGCTGCGCGCGGCAAAGGGCGACCTGCCCGCCATGTCCCATGACGGCCCGCAGGCGAGGCTCCGTTTTTTCCGCAATCTCGACGCGTCCGACATCACGCTCACCGTCCAGGCCACGAGCGACCTCGCGGCGACGTTCCAGCCGCTCGCGACGTGGACCCAGGCCGCCGGATGGACGCCGGCCGCCGGCGTGAGCGTGCAGGACATCGCGGGCGCGGTCACGGTGACGGACAGCGCGGCGCTGAGCGGGACGCCGAGGCGTTTCCTGCGTGTGAACGTGACGCGGCCGTAGAGCGGTCGCTTTCACGCGCCAGATGCGGCCGCGGGTTTTGTCGCGGTCGGGGTGGTTCCGCGGGACCTCGTTGTGGGAGATGATCTTGTTGTACCAATCGACGATGTAGAGGCAGCCGTCGGGGCCAATGGTGATGGCGACGGGCCGGAACCATTCGTCGCTCGACGCCATGAAATCCGCCACTTTCTCGAAGTTCCAGCGCGGGCCGTCGCGGTGCATTTTGATCGCGTTGATGCGGTTGGTGATCGGGTTGGCGATGAGCATCGCGTCGGCCCAAGGCGCGGGGAAGGCACCGGCTTTGTCGGTGAGCGCGAGGCCGCTCAGGCCAGTGCCGCCCATCGGGATGCCGGGCGTGCCGGGAAACTCGGGCGCGTAGCTTTTCCACTGGCGGTCGGAACAGCCGGGGTAGTTGGCGTATTCGTGGAAGGGCATC
>JANLQB010000921.1:0-2010 GCA_031367565.1 Verrucomicrobiota bacterium | reverse complement strand
CCTGTTTCGCGGCTTTGGCGAAGGTGCCCTGCTTGGTTTCAGAGAGGAGGAAGCCGGATTTGTAGAGATCGATGAAGCCGGTGGCGGTGCTGCCGTCCGCCTCTTGGTGGGTGACGGCGCGCTCGAAGACGTAGAGGTTTTGCGCGTTGTCCGGGCCGGCGGGTTCGGGATGCGGGACGTGGAGGATTTCGTCGCAGAGTTCGGTGAAGAAGAGTGCGTAGTTGGCCTTTTCCGAGCCGCCGGATTTTTCCCATCGCTTGATGAACTGGGTGATGGTTTCCGCAGAGGCGTCGGGCATGGCGGATTGAGGGCTGCTAGAGAGGTGGCGGCATTCCCAAAGGGAAGACGAGCCGAGATGGGGCATTCCTGCATGGCTGCGCCTGATGGCTGGCTACCCGCCGCCGATTCTGGATGTTTGCCACATTTGTTCTCGTCGGCAGTGGCTGGTGATGTTCATTTCCGGGTTGAGATGAACGCGCCAGAACCCGCCCGCGAGCTGCCCGGAAATACCCAGCCCAAGCTGAACATGCGGAAACTCCATCGCTGGCTTGGTCTGCCGGTCGCGGTGAGTGCGGTGGTTTAGGTGGCGGGGAATTTCTAACATTGGCAGACCACCTCGGCAATGGCCCCGGAGTAACCGCAATTCCATGTTACTTCGGCTTCGATGAACAGCAGCATGTGACAGCCTAGCTCGGACTCAGAAATTCCACACGAGATACAGCACGCCCGAGGGCGCGGGGCCGCCGTGCAGGGCGTCGCGGAGTGCATGGCTCACGCTCGCTTTCACCGCCCAGTGCTCGTTGAAGGTCCACACAGCGCCGAGCGTGGTCAGGACGTTCCACCCCTTCTTGTTGTCCATCGGCAAGTTTCCAAAAAGTTCGGTGCCGAGTGCGAAGCGCGAGCTGAAATTATACAGCGTGCCAAGGCCCGCGTAGGCCACATCGGTTGTCGTGTCGTCGAACGCCCATTGGTAGCCAGCCTCGCCCCAGTGATACCATTTGCCGAAGGCCTTGCCGAATTGCAGCGGGATTTGAAAACGCCACACGCCGTCGCCAAGCCCGCGGCCTGCGTCGGCGGTGGGAAAATAGACTTTCGGCGCGATGCCGATGGCGGGTCGCCAGGACTTCGGATCTTCGTCGAGGAAGCGCCATTTGGTTTTGAACTCCGTGTCGCCGTAGCCGAACGCATCAGTGCCGCCGCTCGGCCAAAGGTGCCTGGTGTAGGTGGTAAGATTCAGCCGCACGTTGGGCACGATGGCGTAATTCCAGTCGAGCACCTCCGAAAGATTGTCGCCGCCGGAAGTGTGCTCGCCGGTGAAGCCCATCTTGATTTCCCAGCCGGGGGAAAAGTTGGGGTCGTCGGTGGAGAATGGCGAGTCCGCGCGGGAGGTCGCGGCGAGTGTGGCGGTGAGCGCCGCCGCCCAAAAGATTTTGCGGAGGTCGTTGCGTGGCGTGGTCGGTTTCATTTTCAGAAAAATCCAACTGGCGTTCAGCGTGAGCAGCCCGCGCGCGGGAGTATGAGGGTGAACGTCGCACCGGGGTCGCTCGCGGCGGTGAGTGTGCCGCCGTGGAGTTCGGCGATGCTCTTCGCGATGGAAAGGCCTAGGCCGGAGCCTTCGCCGGCGCCAGAGCCACGGACGAAGCGGTCGAAGATGCGCGGGAGCAGTTCGGGCGGGATGGGTGCGCCGGTGTTCTCGATGGAGAGGGTGAAATCATCTGGTCCGGCTCGCAGTTCGACGCGCACCCAGCCGCCGGGCTGGTTGTGTTTCACGGCATTGTCCAAGAGATTGAGTAGGACTTGCCGGAGGCCGGCGCGGTCGCTGGCGAGCAAGGCATCGTCGCAGCGGGTGAGTTCGATGGTGATGCCGTGCGGCGCCGCAAGAATGCGCACGTCTTCGACAGCGATGCGCAGCATTTCGTCAAAGCGCAGGGACTCACGAGCGATCACGGGCAGGCCGGCATCGACCTTCGCGAGAAGGCTGAGCGCATCCACGAGCGAGGCGAGACGGCG
>JANLQB010000916.1:0-3858 GCA_031367565.1 Verrucomicrobiota bacterium | reverse complement strand
AGCTGGGGAAGATGGACCCGCAGCCGTTTCCCGAATCGTTCACGAAAGGGCAGCCGCTCGCACCGCTTCAGAACATGAAGCTCGAAACGTTGGGGCCGTTGGTGATTTCAAAAAGTGCGGGCCGTCGGCCGCACCCCGATGTCGCAAGGCGGCAACGGACGCGATCACCACATCCTCGGCTTCTCGCTTTTCATGGCGCGACGGTCGAACTCGGCTACCGCGCCGTCGAGAATCCCATAAGCGTCCACGACCTGCACGCGACGATGCTGAAACTAGGTGGCATCGACCACAAACGGCGGAACATGAAATTTCAAGGGCTGGGATACCGATGGCGAGAGGCCGGCGGCGCGATGAAGACAAACTAGTAAACAAACGAGATCGTAAAGAACGCGTTGTAGAGAAAGCGGTCCACCTTCCCTGCTTCATCCTGCGGGCCGTAGCCGGGAACGTATTGGGTGTTTCGACGGTAGATGTCGCGGTAGCCGGCTCCTGGGAAGAAGGCTCCGAATCCGGCGGCGACGACGATGTTGTCGGTGAGCAGCGGGCGGAATTTGAAACCGAGGCTGCAATCGAGGCCGAGTTCGTCGCGGGTCTTATTTGTCTGGAGCGCGACTTCGATGGGCTTTGTTTCGGCGAGCCAGATGTAATTCACGTTGGCGAAGCCTTTCAGCTTTGGCGTGATGTCGATGTCGGTGCCGAGTCCGATGATAAAGACGCCGGGGTTCACGAAGTTGGACTGACCTTCGGTTTTGCTCGTCCGCATGTTTGGGATGAGCGAGTCGCGCTGCTTCAAACTGACGGCGGTGCCGGCCAGGTTGAAGCCTTGATGGGTGTACCAGCTAAATGGTCCGCCGATGAAGAATGGGTTATCGATGATGCTATCGAAACCTTTCGCGGTGCGATCGGTCGGGTTGCTATCGCCGCTGGCGTAGAAGCCGGAAAGTTTGAAGCGAATCCAGTCGCGGTCGTAGCTGAGTTCGAGCGCGGCCATGTGCGCGTCGATGTCCACCTTGCGCCCGGCGAGGCCGTTGTATTCGTCTTCGCCGAGGACGTGATAGTAGGCATGCGTGATATTGAGCCGCCCGATGTGACCGTCACCGGTCCAGCCGAAGTAGAACGCTTTTACATCATGCCCCTTGAGTTGGCCATCGCTGCCGGGGCGTCCGTCGTCTTCCACACTTCCGAGCACGGCGGGCCGCGTGATGTTCCCGTTCTTATCGTAGTGCGTGCCACCGTCGTCCTGGTTCATGTGGAAGCTCCACTGCGCGGTGTAGCCTTTCCAAATAAAGTCCTGTTTGAAGACATTCGCGATGAGCACTTGCTGCTTGCGCGACTCGAAGGTGTTTAGGTCCGAGTAGGTGTCTTTCTCGCGCTGGTTGAAATAGACGAGATTGTATTGCCAGCGGTTGTTATCCCAGTTGCCGAAGATGCGCGCGCCGAGATTGGTATCGGAGTAGATGAAGCCGCGGAAGTCCGAGACGAACGGCTGGATGCCCCAGCGCGATGAAAGAAAGTCGTAGTTGTCCGAAAGATCGCCGATGTGGATTTCGCCGAAGGCTTCCTGCAGCGCGAAGAAGTCGCGATGCCGTTCGGTGTAGCGCGTGCCGGCGAAGTCTTTGTTCCGATCCTTGTTGTCGCGCCGGTTTTTGTCCTTCGTCCCGTTGCTCGGGATTTCGTTGATGTTGCGATCGACAGGCACTGGGTCTTTCGCGTTACCGGCGGTTTTGATTCCGGGCTGGAGGAAATTGAAAACGTCGCCCGGATTTACGTCCGTCTTAAACGGGCCGGGCACACCCGCGACCGGGTTGTAGTCCGTGCTGCGATTCGGGATGGACTGAATCTTTCCCGAATCTGGCGACGCATGATCGTCCTGGAAAATGGTGCCGCGCGGATCGGCGTCGATGATGTTGTTTTCCTGAACGCGGATCCAGTTGTTGTTGTAAACGCCGAGCACGCGGATGAGCCAGGTCACGGGTTTAAACGCCGTTTCACCCTCGAAAATATCAACCGAAAGCGAGAAGTCGTTCGAGATCAGCGTCTGCTCGCTGCGCCCGAAAAACTCCGACGAATTCGGTTGCGCCGCGCTGACTCCGCTCGGCGTGGGGAGCTTTTTCTTTTCGATCAGGGTAAAATTTTTCCCCGTCAAATTCATGAAGATGTCTTCGCCGATGATCGGCACATCGCCCTTCAGCGTGCTCTGCTGGTAGGGGTGCCACAGGCGCGGCGTGTCATACATGTAAGGCGTCTCGTGCGACGGGTCCATGTAGCGCGTCCAGTGCGGGACATTTAGATACCAGCGGTTCGGCACGCCGCTGAAGCCCTGCGGAAAACCAAGTCCTTCGCGACCGAGCGGATACTCGGGATATTCCCAAACGCTGCGCGTCTGCGTGCGACCGAGAACGCCACGGCGCGGAAGTTTTTCGCTGCCGCTCAGCGGAGCCGAGCCGTATTTTGGCAGCGGGACGGCTTGCGGGCCAAAGAGGAGATTTTGCTCCGGCGGCACCCATTCGGGAATGGTGGGCGGCGGCACGGCACCCCCGTTTCCACCGGGATCGGGATTGAACTGCGCGGGACTTTTCGGCGGCGAATCCTGCACGGTTACTTCACCGGAATCTTCCCCGAGAAAAATCCGGCTGACTGGCGAGCGCTCTTCTTTTTTAGGAAGTTGTTCCTCAATCTCGCGGTGCGCGCGCTGGCTCTCGCGGTGCGCGCGCTGGCGTTTCGGCTCCGCGGATTGCGCATGGGTCGCCGCGAATAGTGATGCGATGCCGATGGCGAGGACGCATCGGTTCGCGCAAATGTGGTTACTCTTTTTCGCGGCGGCCATTCGGTTCTTGGTCGGCATGTATTAGGAAGAAACATGCCGGGTGAACAATCCAAATCGCCGCGAATGTTCAGGAGTGATCCCCGGCGCACGCACACGGATGCGGTGCGGGTGCCGAGCCCAGCGATGCCAGCACCGTGGCCGTTTTTCACCGCGTCGGCGTGATCCCTCCCGCTCCATCAATCCAACTGCTTGACCTCATCGGTTTGACCCAATCGCAGAACGCCAACGGCACCCGTGTCGAATTCCGAAGGCCCGACCGGCACCGATGCGGTCTGCTGTGCGGATGCTTTTTTGAGGAAATTCTCCATCACGAACCGGCCGAGACGTGCGCCGGATTCGACACCCTGCGTGTTTGCGGACATGAAATGGATGCCGCCGTAGATGCGGCTCATGCCGGCTTCCGCCGCCGCTTCCGAAAACGAAGTATAGGTGCGCGAAACTCCGGGAACATCTTCCGACGCTGTCGTAAAGGGGATTCTGTCCGTTCCGAAGAACGCCGCCAGTACGGTCGCGCCTGCGCTGCTGAACGAGCTGTGGCCGGACGTGTATTCGGGAAAGGGCGGAGTCGCGAGGAGCGGCATCCAGTCGGCGTCTTTCTCGGTGGCGGGATTTTCGTCGAGGTCGGCGTTTTGGATGGCGGTGATCGGACGCCAGAAGTTGCAGGCGTATTTGCAGTCCCAGCACAGAATCCCGGCATCGGCTTCGGCGATGTTCAGGAGGGCGAAGAGGCGCGCGTTTTCTTCCATGCTGTTGCCGCGTTGCACGGCTAGTTCGCGGGCGATCACATTCCAGTGTCCCGGCGGAGTCACCGTGCCGGGGCCATCCGCCCAGAACTGTGCGATCGTCGTCTGCTCGGCGGTTCGCGTCGCGCTGTTCTTCGCGCCGAGTTCTTTGGTCTTGTTGAAGTCGTCCGCGTAAGCCGCGCTGATCAGGGCGGGAGGCATGGCGGGGCGGAACTGCGCGGCGCTGGTCATCGCGAAGGGCTTCACGCCGGGCCACTGTGGTAACGCTGGTTTGGCGAAAGCAGGCTC
>JANLQB010000889.1:0-3711 GCA_031367565.1 Verrucomicrobiota bacterium | reverse complement strand
CATCAACGAAATCGTCGCCATGCAGCAGAGCTACGCCTCCTGCGGCGGTGTCATCGAAACCATCAAGGTCGCGGAATTGATCGAGGACGGGTTGCGCATGAACGCCGAGTCCCTGGCGAAGCACGCGGTGACGGTGACGCGCGAGTTTGCGGCGGTGCCGGACGTGAGCGTGGACAAGCACAAGCTGCTGCAAATCCTCGTGAACCTGATCCGCAACGGAATGCAATCCTGCGAGGAGGCGGCCCCGCCGGACAAGCGGCTCACCCTGCGCGTCGCGAACGGCAATGGGAGCGTGAAAATCTCGGTAGTGGACAACGGCCTCGGCATTCCGGCGGAAAACCTCGACCGTATTTTCCGCCACGGCTTTACGACCAAAAAAACCGGCCACGGCTTCGGCCTGCACAGCGGCGCGCTCGCGGCGAAGGAAATGGGCGGCGCGCTGCGCGTCGAGAGCGCGGGCTGCGGACTCGGCGCGACCTTTACCGTCGAGCTGCCCCTTTCCCGTGTGGAGGCCAGCCCGGCCAGTCTTCAAAACGCATGAAAACGATCCTGCCTCTCCTCCTTTTCATCGGCCTCGCCACGGAAGCCTGCGCCGCCGACCCGGAAATCCGGCTCGGCATGTCCACGGCCTTGAGCGGCGCCGCCGCCAATCTCGGCACCGACATGCGCCAGGGCGTGCTCGCGGGACTCGACCGCGCCAACCGCGCCGGGGGCATCGACGGACGCCTCCTCCGTCTCATCGCGCTGGACGATGGCTACGAGCCCGCGCGCACCGCGCCGAACATGCGGCAGTTGCTCGAAAAGGAAAACGTCCTCGCCGTCATCGGCAATGTCGGCACGCCCACGGCCATCGCGGCCCTCCCGATTGCCAGCGAGGACAAGACGCTTTTCTACGCCGCCTTCACCGGCGCGGGCGTGCTGCGCAAGACTCCGCCCGACCGCTACGCGATCAATTTCCGCGCGAGCTATGCCGAGGAAACCGGCGCGATGATCGACGCGCTGATCGACGGCGCGGGGCTGGAAATCGAGGACATCGCCTTCTTCACCCAGCGCGACGGCTACGGCGACGCGGGATTCGCCGGCGGCATTGCGGCGCTGAAACGGCACGGATTGAAGGACGGGAATGCCGTGCTCCACGTGCGCTACGAGCGCGGCACCCTCGCCGTCGAGAATGCCATCGCCGACCTGCTTTACGCGGACCACGAACCGCGCGCCGTGGTCATGGTCGGCACCTATGCGCCGTGCGCGAAATTCATCAAGCTCACCACCGAGTCCGGCCTCCGGGCGACCTTCCTCAACGTTTCTGTCGTCGGCAGCCAGTCGCTCGCGAGCGAACTCGGCAGCCTGCCCGCGTGCGTCATCGTCACCCAGGTCGTGCCGCATCCGCTCGACGCGGAAGTGGCGATCGTCCGCGAATATCTCACCGACCTGAAAACGTCCGACGCGGAGGCGCAGCCCGGTTTCGGCTCGCTCGAAGGCTACCTCGCCGCGCGCGTCCTGCTCCTAGCCTTGGAAAAAATGCCGGGCGAACCCACCCGCGAAGGCATCGTCGCGGCGCTGGAGGGATTGGGTAAATTCGATCCCGGCCTCGGGCAAACGCTGACGCTCGGGCCGGCGGATCATCAAGCCAGCCACAGCATCTGGCCGACGATCCTGCAGGACGGCGCGTTCGTGCCCTTCTCGTGGAAAATGCTTCCGAAACTTTCGGCGAAGGAGGCCCGGCCTTGAACCGTCCGCAGCAAGGCCGCGTCATCGTCCGCCTGGTCCGGGCGCTCACCGGCACCGGCCTGCTCGTGGTCGTGATCACCATCGGGCTGATCGGCTGGACGCTGAGCCGCGTCCGCCGCGAACGCGACGGAGCCGCCGTCGAACAGGCGGCGCTGAACCGCGTGGCCGACAAACTGAACCGGTGTGCCGTGGAGAGCCGCACGCAGATCGAAGCCGATCTGGACGAAACGCTCACGCCCACTGGCGCGTCGGCCGCCCTCCCCAGCCTCGCCACGTTCATCACCTGGCAATCCGCCAGGGCCGGGAGTATTTCGAGAACAGTATCGGAACAGTTTGGCCCTCTCGTGCCGCAGCTCACGGGCCTGGCCGGGCGCGGGCGCGACTGGCGCGAGCGTTACGACCGGGTCTGGCCGGACGTGAGCCAGCAGCTCACCCTCAGCCAGGTCCGCACGCTCCTCAGCCAGTTGCGCTCCGGGATTGAAATCGTCGAAGGCCGCCGCCGCCTCGAAGACGCCATCCAGTATAAACGCTGGCGCAACGCGACCGGTGAAGGGGCGCACATGCTCGCGGAAGCCATTGCGCAGCATCAGGGCCGGGGCCAAACCCAGAACGTGAACAGTTACAAGAGCGAGCTGGCCGAGTGCGCGCGGCTGGTGGAGCTGCTCGGTGGCGAGGAGCGACTCGACGACCTCGCCGACATCAAGGACAACAAACTCAAGCCTGTCTTCGACCGCCTGGTCCGCCTCGCCACCACGCTCGGCGCGGAAGCGTCCGGCGACGCCTCGCTCCAGCCCGCGGCCATCGACCAATTGCGGGCCGCGATCCTCGGCGCGGGGCCGGACGCGGGGGGATTGTTTGCCCTGCGGCACGACGCGCTGCGCCTGCGCCGCGAGCGGGAGAAATTGAAGGCGGAGATCGCGTCGTTGTTTCAGGGAGTCGAAAAAACCGATGCCGACTTCGGACTTTCCACGCAGGCGCGCACCACCGCGCTGACGCAGCGGATGGAGAGTAATCTGACCTCCAACTGGTGGCGAATCCTCTCAATCGGCGTGGCCAGCGCGGCGCTGTTTCTCTGGCTGGCCCGCGTCATCTCGCGGGGCATTCAAGGGCAGGTCCAGACGATCGATCGCGCCCGCGCCGAAGCAGAGGAAGGACGGCAGACGACGCAAAAACTGATGTGCGAACAGCAGGCCGCCGCCGTGGAACTGACCGTCGCGCACAAGGACATGCAGGCCAGCGAACACCGCCTGCGCATGATCCTCGAATCGGAACCGGAGTGTGTGAAGCTTGTCGCCGCCGACGGATCGCTCCTGGAAATAAATCCCGCCGGGCTGCGTCTCGTCGAGGCCGATGAGCCCGAACAAGTCCTGGGCCGCTCCGTCTATGACCTCGCAGCCCCGGAGTATCAGGCCATGTTTCGGGCTTTGAACGAGGCGGTTTTCCTTGGTGAATCAAGGACTGCGGAGCTTGAAATCATCGGGCTCAAGGGGACGCGCCGGTGGATGCGAACCCACGCCTGTCCGCTGCGGAATTTGGAGGGCGGCATCATCGCCCAACTGGCGGTCACGAGCGACATCACCGAGCGCAAGGTGCAGGAGCAAAAGGCCGCCGATTTGCAGAGGCAACTGATGGACGCCTCGCGGCAGGCGGGCATGGCGGAGATCGCCACCGGCGTGCTGCACAACGTGGGCAACGTGCTCAACAGCGTGAACGTCTCGATGGAAGTCGCATCGAAAAAAGTGCGGCAGTTGAAAGCCACCAGTCTCGGAAAAGTGGCGGCGCTTGTGCAGGAGCACGCCGGCGATCCAGCGGCGTTTTTTGCGAATCCGCAGGGCGCAAAACTGCCCGCGTTCCTCGCCGAACTCGCGGAGCATTTCATCGCGGAGCAGGCCGCGTTGCTCGACGAACTGGGTTCGCTCAAGGGCAACGTCGAGCACATCAACGAAATCGTCGCCATGCAGCAGACCTACGCCGGGGCGGGCG
>JANLQB010000883.1:0-1915 GCA_031367565.1 Verrucomicrobiota bacterium | reverse complement strand
CAGATCCTCGAAACGATCCAGCGCGATGGGTTCTATGTCCGCGTTGCGGCGGGCAAACAGTTCTACGTTTACGTAACGCAGACGATAGACCGCTCGAAAGCGATCATTGGCGGGACGCGGATCGCCGCGATCAAAGGCGCGGACGAGGAGAGGGAAGACCCGAGCGATCCCTTGGTCCGTCTTCGCAAGAATCTGCAACGCCTCACGGTGCCCACCTCGGAGCCGGGCGGCACACCCCGTTCAGTAATGCCGAGCATTCTTGCTCCCCAACCCGCTACCCGCTGATGAAATTCACTCTGCTAATATTCATGCCTTTCGTTCTCGTCGCGTGCGCGACGAAGCCCGCCCGCGTTCAGGACATGAGTGCTCGCGCCGTGCCGGGAACAACGCTCCCAAGCGATGGCATCGAAAGCGTGCGCTACGCGGAGAACATCAAAACCTATCCGCTCGGTCGCTATGTCGATCCGAACAACTCGCGAGTCATGCACGAGGGACATAGCATCTATCGCGTCGAGACGACGGCGAAGTGGAATCTTCACCCTAATGAGCCTGTCGCCGTGCCGCTCCGGCCAACAATCCATGCGCCCGACAGCGCCCGGCACGCGGCTGCGGTCGGGGATGAATTGGCGGCGGAACTCAACCGGCAAAAAGAAGCGACGAAGACAGTCATTCAGGGCGGGCAGGTTGTTTCGCAGAAACTCGGCGAATTGACGACCGCTCTTCAAAAAACGCAGCAAATCGCGACGCAAAACATCCAGCTCAAGCAAGAGGTGAACACCACCAAACAGCGACTCGACGCTCTTGAAGAAGAACTCCGCAAGCAGCCGGCTATCACACCAGTCCCTGCGGGCAAGACTCGCCCGGACAACAAGCCCGAATGGTAGGACACAACCCGTTTTTCAACCAACAAACCGGCAACCTAACTATGCCAAATACGCAACAAGCCACCATCGAACTAAACCCTGACAAGTATCAGCTCTATGTCGCTGCCGACAAAGAGATCGGCCAGCGACTCGGCCATTCACCCGGCCCGGAGTTCCTCATGTCCCTGATGCTGGAGAACGAAGAGGACTCCGCCGATTTGGCGGACATTTATTGCCACACCGTCTTGCGTCACGCAAACGGCTAACCGCAACCACCTAAAAAACTACTACCATGCTAAAAGGAAAACCAAAACCAGAGTCCGGCGACGCGGCGCAGGAAGGCCAACAACCGCAGTTTAAGGAGAACCCGCAGGTCAACGCGAAGATCGACGAGTACATCAAGAACAACCCGAAGTTCTGGGACTACGTGCAATCCATGACGCCTGAGCGCATGGCCCGCGCGCTCGTCCTCACGGAAATCCAGAAGGAAGACCGTACGCAGAAAATGGAGAAATCCATCCTGCGGAAACTCGACGAAAACCCGGAGATGAAGCAGAGCATCCAGAACATGGTCAAGAACATGCCGGAAGAGCAGCGGGAGAAAGCGATGATTTCCATTGCCCGCCAGACGATGAGAGCAACCGCGCCGAAGCAAACTCCGGCTGCGGGTGTGAAGGTCTGATTTTTGACGAGCCACACCGCGCCACCGCACAAAGATTTTCGCCTTTTCCGCGTCGCTTTCGCTGCCGCGAGCTTGCTCCAAAGACGAAAGACTTTGTTTCCCGCCCGCCACGAAAGCGAATGATGTCGCCGCTCCACGTTGTTGCGCGGCCACATCGGGGCGGCGGACTCCGCCGGTGAAAGTTGCTCCACCGGCGGAGCCGAGTAGTCGGCGGTTGCCTTCATCGTGCGGATTGTGATTCGACGAATTGCCAATCATTCGACCAGAGCTGACGGCGGCAGCGCGACACCTTTGCGGGTAGGGGAGATTCCAGACGACTTCTACCGTCAAAAATTGAAGGAAGCGCTGGGGGCAGGCGTCGCGGCTCTGA
>JANLQB010000880.1:0-3732 GCA_031367565.1 Verrucomicrobiota bacterium | reverse complement strand
GTTCCGCGTTCAGCGCAGCGGCGGTGCGCGGAGAAAAATGATGTCCGATGACAAGAAACTGACTGGCACAACCCCGCAGGATCTGGCGCGCGGCGCGCGGCGCCGGCGGCTCATCCTTTGGGTGGTCGTATCAATTTTCATCGTTGGCGGCATCTTTGGCTCCATTGCTTACCAGCCCTGGCGCTTGAGAAGTCTCCACCGGACATCCCGCTTGGCCATCGACAAAGGGGATTACAAAAGCGCCACTTTGTTGGCGAAGCGTGCGCTGGCGATCGATCCGGATTTTGTGCCTGCATGCATCATCATGGCGGAGGTGGGAGAACACGATCGCGTTTCCGACGCGGTTTTCTGGCGGGAGCAAGTGCTGCGGCTGGTGGGGGAATCCACCAATACGTTGATCGGTTTGGCTTCGACGTCATTCAGTTTTGGAAAAATCTCCACGGCTCGATCCGCCCTTCAGCGTGTGGCTGAGAAGGACCGGGAGCGCGAGGATTTTCTCGTCCTTTCCGGCGCGATAGCACTGGAGGAAAGGGACTATGCCGAAGCCACCCGGCTCTACGAAGCCGCGCTCCGCCGCAACCCTGAAAAAGCGGAATACCGGCTCTCTCTCGGACGGGCAAAATGCGCTTCGGCAGACTACCTCGCTCGTGAAGAAGGTCGCCGCCTTCTGCAAGATCTCACGGCTCATGAGACGCTTGGATCGAGCGCGATGAAGCTGCTCGTCGCCTCTTTCGAAGAGCATCAAGAATACCAGGCCGCTCTCCGCCAGGCTGAGCAGTTGGTGTCTCTCCCGTCCCATACCTTTTCCGACGAGATCCTCCGACTCCGGCTGATGTACAAGACCGACACACCCGGTTTCGCAACCGAGCTTGCGGACGCCCAGCAGAAAGCCAAGGGAAACTCAAAGCACGCCGGTGCGCTCCTGCTCTGGATGAGCATGGACGGCTTGGCGAAGGAAGGGTTGGACTGGGTGCTGAAACGCGTGCCGAAGCTAGGCCAGTCTCCAGAATTACGGCCCGCGATCGCCGGATGCCACCTTGCGCTGAAGGATTGGAGTTCGCTCCTCGCCATCACTCAATTGGGCGAATGGTCGTCGGCGGAATACCTCCGGCATGCGTACCGCGCGCACGCTCACCGCGAGCGATCGGAAATTTCGTTGCTTCGCACGGAGTGGAGTTTCGCGATCGACTCCGCCAACCATCAGGTCGACACGCTCATGCTGCTGGCGCAAATGGCTTCCGAGTGGAAGTGGATCGACGAGACCGAACAAGCCCTCTGGGCGGTGCTGGATGCTGCGCCGCGATCGCGATGGGCCGTCGAAGCACTCACGAAATTCTATCTGGAAAAAAACGACACCGTGGGACTTCGCCGAATCGCCATGCATCTGGTGAAAGTGGATCCCGCCGATGAAAACGCGCAGAATGACTTGGCGCTGGCGTCTCTCCTCCTGAACATCGAGCCAGATCGGGCCATGACGAACGCGCGAGTCCTCTACCAGAAACATCCGGACCACGCGGCGTTTAACTCCACGTATGCCTTCGCCCTTTACTCCATTGGCCGCACGGTGGATGCACTAGAAGTGCTCGAAAAGCTGCCTGTGCAGGACTTGGAAGAACCCAACGTCGCCGCCTATTACGGGATAGTGCTCGCGGCAAACAACGCGCCTGAAAAAGCTTCTCATTTTTTGAAAATCGGGCGTCGAGGCAACTTGCTGCAGGAGGAAAAAACCCTCGTCGCGAATGCCGAGAATTCGATCCTGGAATCGAGAAAGTAAGGCTGAGCCTTTGCTCGATCGGTACGGTTGAGAAGGGGCATCGAAATGTCCTGAAGCGACGGCTTCAATCCCCCGATGATTGAGCACGTTTCTGGCTATAGCTGAGCTATCACGAATCCTGATCCGAATCATCCGCCGCTCAATTTCCCCAATGCCCGACTCGTTCACCACCTCGCCTGCAGACCGGATCGTTACGATGGACGAGGCCTGTCCGCTCATCGACTCGGTTTATCCCGTGGTGGACGAGGCCCCGCGCAGGCCGATTCTCCTTTTTGGGGATGATCTCGGGTGGCTGGCCGGACGGAGCGAACTGGCCGGACGCAGAATCATCATCGCGCATCCCGATACCGATCCGCGTGCGATACTCGCTACGGAGGTGCCGGATGGAGTGGTGGCAAGTTTCGCGGATGTGCGCAAAAGCGTGGAGATCCTGCGCGCCGTGCATATGAGGCAGCCGGAATTGATGGCGATGCTGCGAGGCGACGGGAAGGAACTCGCCGGCATCTCATGCACTTGTCCGCTGTTGGCGCGGGTGGATTCGGTGGAGGTTTTGGATGACCAGATTCGCACGCAACTGGCCGTCACCGCGTGGCAGGCCAAACCGGCCCTCGCGAGCCTGCTCAAGCTGATCACGCAAATGCCCACTTTGCCGACCATTTACACGCAGATCACGAGCGCGCTTCAGAGCCCGAATAGCTCCATCGAGGATATCGCCCGGCTCATCGCCCGTGAGCCCGCCGTGAGCGCGAAGCTTTTGCAGATGGTGAATTCGCCACTTTTCGCGCTCCGCGGAAGTGTGACCTCGGTCCGCGACGCTACGAACCTACTCGGCCTGAGCCGGTTGCGTTCGATTATGATGGCGACCTGCCTGTTCCGGCAGTTCGATATTTCAAAATGCCGCAGTTTTTCGATGAGCCGCTTTGAAGCCACCAGTCTCCAAGTCGCGACGTGGGCGTCCGCCACCGCCATGAGCGAAACACGGGACAACGATGTGGCCGACATGGCGTTCACCGCCGGGATGCTGCACAACTTCGGAGTGCTCCTGCTCGCGGCCAACATCCCGATCATTTACGAGGAAGTGCTGAGCACCGCGCTCAAGCGTCACGTGAGCCTCGCCTACAGCGAATTCCAAAAATTCGGGGCGACGCACGCCGCGCTCGGCGGAGGCTTCTTCGCTTCATGGCACATTCCTTTCCCGATCGTGATTGCCGTCGGCTGGTATCCATTTCCCTCGTCTTCCGAAGACACCGCCTTCACGCCGCTCACCGCCGTGCATGCCGCGACCGCAGTGGACGCTTTTGCGCAGACCGGCATGTATGCCTACGATCACCGCTACATGGAAAAAATGGGCCTGACCGAGAAGATGGAAGAGTGGTGCGCCACGCTGCCGGGCGAGAAGATGGCGGCATAAGAACGAGCCTTCCGAGGCTCGCTGCTTGCGCTGAATGTTCAATTGCGGGAAGATCCGTGCCCATCATGCTCGCCGAGATTCAGCGCCGCCGCACATTTGCCATCATTTCGCATCCCGATGCGGGTAAGACCACGCTCACCGAAAAGCTCCTGCTTTACGGCGGCGCGGTGCAGCTCGCGGGCACGGTGACGGCGCGGAAAAATGCGCGTGCGACGACTTCGGACTGGATGGAGCTGGAGCGGAAACGCGGCATTTCGATTTCGAGCACGGTGCTGCAATTCGACTACAACGGCTATCGCGTGAACCTGCTGGATACGCCGGGTCACAAGGACTTTTCGGAAGACACGTATCGCGTGCTGACGGCGGTGGATGCCGTGGTGATGGTGATCGACGCAGGCAAAGGAATTGAGGCGCAGACGCGGAAACTTTTTGAAGTGTGTCGTCGGCGCGGTGTGCCGATTTTCACTTTCATGAACAAGTGTGATCGCCCGACGCGCGATCCGCTGGCGCTCATCGACGAACTCGAAAGTGTGCTCGGGATCGGCGC
>JANLQB010000843.1:0-1970 GCA_031367565.1 Verrucomicrobiota bacterium | reverse complement strand
CTCGCCGGCCTCGTCCATTCCGCGACCACGCCGGAGACGCGCGAGATTCTGAAAACCGCCCTTGCCTCCAGCGACGCGATGCTCCGCCGCGAAGCCGCCCGCTCACTCGGCGAACCGCTCCCGCCGACAACCGTGGAAGCGCAAAAGGGCAACGCCGCCGCCGGCCGCCGCCTCTTTTTTCACCCAAACGGCCCGCTCTGCTCGAACTGCCACCAGATCGAAGACCGTGGTCGCGCCATCGGCCCCGATCTGAGCGGCGTCTGGCGAATGAAGCCCGAGCAACTCACCGAATCCATCCGCGAACCGAGCAAGGAAATCGCGCCCGCCTTCGTCCAGTGGCACGTCAAAATGCGCGACGGAAGCGAGGCCGTCGGCATCGACCAATTCGTCGATAGCAAATCCGACTTCACGCTCCTCGACGCCGTCGGCACGCGTACCAAATACCGTTTCGACGAAGCCGTGCAGCGCGAACCGCTCCCCGTCTCGCTCATGCCGCCCGGCCTGACCGAGCGCCTCACGCCGCAGGAATTCGCCGACCTCATCGCCTACCTCCGCCAGCCGCGCGATTGAGCCCGCGGCCGTTGCCGGAATGTTACATCTCAGCGATTGAGAGGAGCGCCGGAGCGGCTGAAAGTTTGAGCGTTCTCGGTGGCTCGGGGGATCTGCCGGGGACAACGCTTGGGGTCTTGTGAGGATCACGCTGTCGCGAGACACCGCGATGCACATGACGGGATACAGGCCCGCTCCGGCAATACCGGGGCGGGCCTAGTTTTTTCACGGCGCGCGTGCCTGCGTGCTATCTTCGCAGCCCTTCGAAAAAACCATGTCCATCAAAGCGACCATCTATAAAGCCAGCATCCAGCTTTCCGATATTGATCGGGGCGTCTATGGCGACTTCTCGGCCACGATCGCGCGACACCCTTCCGAGACCGATGAACGCATGATCATCCGGCTGCTCGCTTTCGCCCTGAATCAGCCCGAGGACGGTGATCACGGCCCGCTCGAATTCGCGAAGGACATGTGGGAAGCGGGCGAGCCGA
Source organism: Verrucomicrobiota bacterium (assembly GCA_031367565.1). Lineage (GTDB taxonomy): Bacteria > Verrucomicrobiota > Verrucomicrobiia > Chthoniobacterales > Chthoniobacteraceae > JANLQB01. The sequence continues at coordinate 930 of JANLQB010000843.1, read as the reverse complement.
GCCTTTGGCAAAAAGATTTCACGGGCGACATCGTGCATTGGATCGAGGTCGGGCAGCCGGATGAAAAGCGGCTGCTGCGCGCGACTTCGCGCGTCGGCCGGGTGAGCGTTTACAGCTTCAGCGCGAGCACGACGATCTGGTGGAAAGGGATCGAGTTGAAGCTGACGCGTGCGAAGAATCTCACCGTGTGGCAAATCCCCGCGGAGCAAAGCCAGGCGCTCGCCGCGCTGGCGCAGCGGTCGATGGATCTGCAAGTGACCGTGCAGGACGGCGGCATCTGGATCGGCGACGGCACTCACTCGATCGAAGTCGCGCCCGTGCGCCTGCGCGGCCCGGTCGAAAACTAAGCGACTTTCGCCCTCGCAGAAAAAACTGCGAATCCGCTTGGTACCGCTGCGCACAGCGTGTGTGTTTGCCGTCTTATGGGACACAACAAAGGCAAAGACAACGTGAAGAAACGCGCAACAGCTCGCAAAAAAAACGACCGCCTCGCGGCCGCGAAGATCAAGGCTACGGCAGAAAAGTAGCCGGGCCGCTCCGCCGTCTGGAAAGGCGGCGTGAAATCAGCCATCAGGCGCGTCATCGAACTGAACCCTGTGGAGAAATCCACGGGGATTTCTTTCGTACGGACTCGTCCGCAATTTCTGTCGGAAACGATTAAGGTTCCGAGCGGGAGCGTGATTACGTTTCTGCATATGCCCGCCAAAAAGTTTCCCCGCTGCCACCGCCCATTATGGGCGCTGCTCCTCTGCCTCCTCTCGCCTGCCGTTTTTGCAGATCCCGCTCCGCTCCGTGCCGGTGCATTCACCGTTGATATTTCGCCGGTAAAATTCCCGGTCATCGTGAACGCGATGTTCACCGAGCGCACGGCGGACAAGGTCGTCGATCCGCTGTTCGCAAAGGCGCTGGTGCTCGATGACGGCACGACCC
>JANLQB010000842.1:0-1973 GCA_031367565.1 Verrucomicrobiota bacterium | reverse complement strand
CGATGGTGCGCGCGTGAAAGTCATCGTTACCTGCGGGCCGAGCTATGAGCCGATTGATGAAGTTCGCCGGATCACGAATTTTTCGACCGGCGAACTCGGCATCCTGCTCGCGAACCGGCTGACCCGCGCGGGCTTCGAGGTGCTGTGTTTCAAAGGCGTGGGAGCGACTTGTCCGCTGCGCGTCGAGGGGGCGAAGACGGTGAATTTTACGACGAATGAAAACCTGCGCGCGGGTCTCACGGCGGTCGAGGGGCGCGGGGAAATCGTCGCGATTTTTCACGCGGCCGCGCTGTCGGATTATCGGGTGAAAAGGGTGTTATCGAGCGACGGCGAAGAGGTCTCCGCCGCGAAGATTCCGAGCCGGACGGGCGAGCTGACTCTGAAGCTGGAGCCTGCGGTGAAGATCATCGGCGACCTGCGCGCGCTTTTTCCCGCGAGTAAAATTGTGGGCTGGAAATACGAACTGAACGGCTCGCGCGATGATGCGCTCGCGGCGGCGGCGCGGCAGATCGAGCGCGCGAAGACGGATGCTTGCGTGGTGAATGGGGCGGCTTTTGGGCTGGGCTTTGGCGTGTGCGAATCGGATGTCGAACCCACCCTCTGCGCGGACAAACTGCGGCTGTGCGCGTATCTCTCGCGCTGGCTGGAGCGGGCGCTTCACGAGGAAAGCCCGGTGGCTGGCTGATACGTCTTTCGCGTCTCGTGTTGATTGCCCAGCGTTCATTCCAGCAGCCCGACTATGAAAAACGGATGAGATCTCGAATACCCCCTGACGCGGAAGCTCAAGGGCGGCAACCGCGTGTATCCCGACTCATATCGCGCTACCCGCGCTCCTCGAGGAAGGCGACGACGCTCTCCGCGAGCTTGCGCCCGATGCCTTCGGTCGCGGAGATTTGATCGACGGTGGCGCGCTTGAGGCGGGCCACGCTGCCGAAGCGTTTTAGCAGCACCGCTTTCCGTGTCGCGGAGACGCCGGGGCATTCGTCGAGGAGGCTTTCTCCGATGCGGCGTTTCATGAGGAGTTGGTGGTAGCCGTTGGCGAAACGGTGCGCTTCGTCGCGGATGCGCTGGAGCATTTTCAGTGCGCCGCTGTTGTGATCGAGACGCAGCGATTGCGGGCGATCGGGGCGGTAGATTTCCTCGAATTCTTTTGCGAGTCCGATGATCGGCAGTTCGTGCAAGCCGAGTTGCTGGAGTTCGCGGCACGCGGCGCTGAGCTGGCCTTTTCCGCCATCGACGATGACGAGCTGAGGTAGGGTCGAAGGTCGAGGCTCGAAGGTCGAAGGGGGACGGCGATCCAAGCGGGCTAAGGCCTCGGTGGGGGGTTCCTGCGAATGCTCGGGCGAATAATCGACGGCGGAATCCGCGCCTTCGACCTTCGGCTCTCGACTTTCGACTTCCCCACCCGCTTCCCGCAGCACGCGCGAATACCGCCGCCGCACGACCTCGGCCATGCTCGCGAAATCGTTCTGGCCTTCCACGGTCTGGATGCGGAAGCGGCGGTAGAGATGGTTCGCGGGTTTTCCGTTCAGGAAGCAGACCATGCTCGCGACGATGTGCGTCGTGCTTATGTTGGAAATATCGAAGCATTCCATGCGGCGCGGCGGGCCGGCGAGGCCGAGGGCTTCGCCGAGTTCGGCGAGGTCGGTTTCGGGATTGATCGTACTGGTGACGCCGAGGCGGTGGCGCTGATCGCGGGTGTAGCGCGACATCGGCTTCGTGGTCTTGCGCAGGTCGTCGAGCATGTTGCGCATCTCGGCGGCGCGCTCGAAATCGAGCTTCGCGGCGTGGGCGTGCATTTCTTTTTCCAACTCGGCGAGCAGTTCCTTCGAGCGGCCTTCCAGGAATTCGCACGCAGCCTCGACGCGCTCGCGGTATTTCGTCTCGTCGATGTCGGCGAGTTTCATCGGCACCTGATACGCCGAAGATTTCCGCTCGCGCTCCGTCGGATTGCCGCGCCCGAAAGTCAGCAC
>JANLQB010000841.1:0-2972 GCA_031367565.1 Verrucomicrobiota bacterium | reverse complement strand
TTACCTTTCGGTAAACACGCTTTCCAGGCGTGCGCGATCGACCACTCTGTCACCCATCCTGTGCTTTGAGTTCCGCTTTCGCGTGAGTCGCAATACAGCGGCAAACGGTGATTGGCGCAAGCGCGATGTGCAGGCGTGCTATCGAATGAAAGGCTGCTAGGATTCTGATGTTGCCTGGCAGACAGGCGCCAGCCTTCACCCCCAGCTCCACCTACGCACGACTATGCCAAAGCGTTTTCTCTCCCTAGCTGGGTTCGCCCTGCTGCCGTTCGCCACATTCGCGGCGTTCCCAACCGTCGCGCTGAAACCGATCGTCGTGAATCAATTCAACTCGCCGACGAATATCACGAATGCCGGCGATGGCTCCGGGCGGCTTTTTGTTTGCGAGCAACGCGGGCAGATTCGCATCGTGCGCGATGGCATGCTGCTGCCTGCGCCTTTCCTCGATGTCTCGGCGAAACTCGTGAGCGAGCGCGCGGGATACGATGAACGCGGGCTGCTCGGGCTCACGTTTCATCCCAGCTACGCAAATCCGCTTTCGCCTGGTTTTCGCAAATTTTACGTCTTCTACAGCGCGACTTCGCCGAACGCTCCGGGCTCGGCGACTGATCCGGTGAATTGCCGCTCCACGCTCTCGGAGTTCACCGTCTCGCTCGCGAATCCAGACGTCGCGGAGGCGGGGAGCGAGCGCGTGCTGCTCAGCTATGACAAGCCGCAGTTCAATCACAACGGCGGCCAGATGGAGTTCGGCCCGGATGATTTTCTCTATTTCACTGCGGGCGATGGCGGCGGCTCGAATGACAACGATCCAGGCCACACCGGCGGCGCGGCGGCGAAGCCTGCGGGTGGACTTGGAAATGCGCAGGACAAGACGAGCATGCTCGGGAAAATGCACCGCATCGATCCGCTCGGGACGAATGGACCGGGCGGGCAGTATGGCATTCCGGCGGGCAATCCATTCGTCGGCGCGGGCGGCGGAGTGCGCGCGGAAATTTACGCGTTTGGGCTGCGGAACCCGTGGCGGTTTTCCTTCGACGCGCCGACGGGGCGGCTGTTTTGTGCGGACGTGGGACAGGGGAAAGTCGAGGAAGTCGATCTCATCGTGGCGGGCGGAAACTACGGCTGGCGCGTGAAGGAGGGCAGCTTCGATTTCGATGCGACCGCGCCAAACGGCGGCCTGCCGCTCACCCCGCCGATCGCGGAATACGCGCACCTCGGCACGGTCATCGGCGCGCCAGCGCTGCCGCAGATCGGCGCGTCGATCACGGGCGGCTACGTGTATCGCGGCACGCAGTTTCCGGCGCTCGTCGGGAAATACATTTTCGCCGATTGGGGACCGAGCACTTCGGTCGCGAGCGGCACGCTGCTCGGGCTGGAGGAAACGGCTCCCGAGACGTGGTTGCTCGCGGTGCTCCCGGTCGTGGGGATCAATCCGATGCCGCTTCATTTCCCGACGTTTGGGCGCGATCAGCAGGGGGAAATTTACGTCGCGACGAAGCTCACGCAGGCGCCTTCGCAGCTCGGCGCGATCACCGGCCAGCCGACGGGCAGCCTTTACAAAATCGTGCCGGCGGCGGCGGCGACGACGGTGACGACGACGCTGGAGCCGGTGAAAGACAACACGATGTATTCCGGGAGCCTTTTCGAGAACAATTCGAACGGGCAGGGCTTCCTTTTCGCGGGGCGCATCGCGAGCGGCGATCTCCGCCGCGCATTGCTGGCGTTCGACGCAGCGCAATTGCCGCCCGGCGCGCTCGTCATCTCCAGCCGCGTCGCGCTGAACATGAACAAGGCTGCAGGAGGCACGCTTCCTTTCGTGCTCCGGCGCACGCTCGACGACTGGGGCGAAGGTGCCTCGAATGCCGGCGAACCCGGCGGGCAGGGCGTGCCTGCCGCGCCCGGCGATGTGACGTGGAATGCCCGCTTTTTCCCCGGCACGCTCTGGGCAACGCCCGGCGGACGCTTTTCCGCATCGGCCTCCGCGACGACCACCGTGGGATTCGAGGGCATTTACAATTGGATCAGCGGGGCGCTCGCGGCGGATGTGCAGGGCTGGCACGACAACCCGTCCGTGAATTTCGGCTGGATTCTTTCCGGCGATGAAACGCAGACCTCGGCCAAACGCTTCAGCAGCGGCGAAGACCCCGTGCCCGCGCTGCGCCCGCAGCTCACGGTCTCCTACACTTATGCGCCGCCCGCGACGCGGCGTGAGGAATGGCTCCAGCAGTATTTCCCGATCGGGCAATTCGTGGACGACTTCGCCGACCTCGATGGCGACGGCGTGGGGAACCAAATCGAATACGCGAGCGGGCGCTCGCCTTTCGCCGCGAACGCGCCAGCGCTCACGGCCACGACGAATGCGGACGGCTCGCTTTTCAGCATCACCTTCCGTCGCGATCCGCGCGCGACCGATCTCACGTATCGCCTGCAAACGAGCCCCGATCTCGTGACTTGGACGACCGTCGTCGAGAGCATCGCAGGCGCAGCGCCGACGGGTGCGGCATTCGTTTCGGAAAACGTGATCGCACCCGAAGCGCCGATGCGCCTCGTTGCAGCGGGCGAGGTGCTCGTGCCTGGCAGCAAACGCTTCGCGCGGCTCGTCGTGTTGCGGCAGCCGTAAACCGGCGCGCTATTTCACCGGCGAGATTTCGTAAGTGTGCGGCGCGGGCTGGTTCGCGACGTAGATTTGATCTTCGATCTCCTTCGCCTTCACGCGCAGACCCTCGACGTTTTCCATCATCGTCTTGTGCCACGCGTCGAACTCCGCCGTCTTCGACTCAAGCTGCGGATCGTTCGCCTGCGTCAGCTTTTCGATGTCGCGACGCTTCCCTTTGAGCTGGCCCCATTGATCGCGCAGCGGCGCGTAAGCCTTCTCGTTCCGCTCCTTGTTCAGCATCGCGACTTTCAGCGCTTGCTGATACTGCGGCGTCTTGTCGTTCCCCTCGGTCTCGACTCCGAATGCCAACTGCCCG
>JANLQB010000827.1:0-2255 GCA_031367565.1 Verrucomicrobiota bacterium | reverse complement strand
CGGCACGGTGCAGCGTCTCGGCTGGATCACGCTTCCATCTTTCTACGCCGACATGGAGCACAGCGGCGCGGCGAATGCGAAGAGCACGACGAAAGATGTCACCGTGCTGCTGAACCGGCTGAAGCAGGAAAACATCAGCGGTCTCGTGATGGATCTCCGGAAGAACGGCGGCGGATTGCTAGATGAAGCCGTAAATTTAACTGGGCTTTTCATCAAGAAAGGGCCCGTGGTGCAGAGCAAGGATCCGAATGGGGCGATCAAGGTCCAAAGCGATCGGAATTCGATGATCGCTTACGACGGGCCGCTCATGGTGCTCACGAATCGGCTGAGCGCGAGCGCGAGCGAGATTTTTGCGGCGGCGATTCAGGATTACGGACGCGGCGTCGTGGTCGGCGACTCGAGCACATTTGGAAAAGGCACCGTGCAGACGATGCTGGAGATCGGTCGCGTGATGCCGTTCCTCGGCAGCAATGGGACGGAAGCTGGCGCGCTGAAGCTGACAATCCAGAAGTTCTATCGCATCGCCGGCGGATCGACGCAGCTCAAGGGAGTCGAGCCCGACGTGATTGTGCCGTCCATTTACGATCATCCCGAGATCGGCGAATCCGCGCTTAAAGGACCGCTGCCATACGACACCGTGCCGGCGCAGCCTTTTGATAAATGGGACAAGTCTCTTTTTACCAAAGACCTCGGCGAGCGCTCGAAACTGCGGATCGCGGTCGAGCCTGAGTTTAGCTATATCAACGAGGATTTGCTGAAGGTGAAAACGCGGATTGCGGAGAACCGTGTTTCACTGAACCTCGATAAGCGGAGGGCGGAAATCGAGGAGGACAAAGCGCTCAAGGACAAGCGGATGGCGGCGCGCGCAAAGCTGAAGGTGCTCGATGAGAAACGCTATACGGTGACGCTCGATAACGCGGCCAAGCCCGAGCTTCAGCTCGTCAAGAACGACAAGAAATCCGCGGCGGGAAAAGACGGCGAAAAAGTCGATCCGGCCGCGGCGAAAGAAAAGAAGACGATCAACCTCGATGACGACGATGAGGACGACGATGCTGGCAAGCCCGACGTGGATGCCGTGCGCAACGAAGCGATCAATGTGTTGAACGATTTAATCGATCTCACGCGTGGAGCCAAGGCTCCTGCCTCAGCGACCGCAGCGACCGCAGCGACTGCGGCGAAATAAAACGTGCGGGGCTATGCTCCGAACTGGCCTTCGATCCGTAGGGAATCCCCGCCGCTGAGGCGGACTCCGTGCAGGGCGACGCCCGCGAACGAATAGGCGGCGAGCGGGATCGTGCGCTTTTCGATTTCCGTGAAACGCGGGCGCAGAAATCCGCTGGCGATGCTCGCGATCATGCCATCGCCGCTCGTGGCAAGTTGGGAAACGCGGAGGTTGAGCTGATCATCGAGATCGAGCTGGCCCGTCACCACGACGCGGGCGGTCATCACGAATGCTTTCGCCGTGATTTCCGCGCGGAAGCCGAGGGATAGCGGGCCGCGGTCGATCAATTCGAGCTGAACGGATTTCACCTGCGCGCCTTGTTTGGCGAGGAAGCTTTCCGCGAAAGTTTTCAACGCGGATTCGAGATCGGCGCGTTGCGCTTCGAGCAAAATAGAGCCGCTTCCCGTGCGGATCAGCGAGAGGAAGGAATCGCCATTCGCATCGCGCGCGAACCCGCATTCCGCCTTGCTGGCACGTAGTTCGAGGTGCGCGGGCGTTTTTTCAAATGAGAACGGCGCGGCGGTAATCGTGAGGTTTTCGATGGACACGCCGGGGTGAATTTCGCTGCCAGTTTTTGGCAGATCTGTCGCGCGGGAAAACGGTGCGCCCGTGAGGTCGATCGCGAGTGTCGTGATGTTTGGCCATGCACCAGTCGCGTGGACCTCGCGTGGCGCAATGCCGCGTGCGGAAAGCCCCGCGCGCAGGGCGGCAGAGAGTTCTTCGAGCGAAGCAGGAAATTGCGGGCCGGCGAGTGGAAGCATCCCGGAGCGTTCTTGCGCGCGCTGGCTGCGTCAAGCTTCAGCGTTCCGGCAGTTTTTTGAAAAGAGCCGGACGTGCCGATGGCAGGCGATGATAGACGCGACCGATCGCGACGGCAGGGGTGACGCTGGCATTTTGAATTCCAAGCAGCCGGACTAGCTCGGATTCAAAGTGCAGCATCGGTCTGCGCGAGGCGGGATTTTCGTTGAGAAATCCCAGCGCGCGATCGAGCAGGTCGTGAAGCTCCGGCGCGGGATGATTTGGCTCGGTGACG
>JANLQB010000811.1:0-1672 GCA_031367565.1 Verrucomicrobiota bacterium | reverse complement strand
CGGGAAACACGAGATCGAAATCTGGGGCTCGGGCGATCAGACCCGCAGTTTCATGTATATCGACGACTGCTTGAAGGGGACGCAGATGCTGACGAACAGCGATTTCATCGAGCCCATCAACATCGGCAGCAGCGAGATGGTCTCGATCAATCAGCTCGTCGATATCGTCGAGCACATCGCCGGCCTAAAGCTGAAGCGGAACTACAAACTGGACGCGCCGAAGGGCGTGAACGGTCGCAACTCCGACAACACGCTGATTCAAAAAACCTTCGACTGGGAGCCAAACACGAAGCTGCGCGACGGCATGGAAAAAACGTATCGCTGGATCTACGACGAGATGGTGAATCACGGAGCGGCTTCCGTGGTGAATCGTTCTTAAACGGCGTCTCCAAGTTTCCGGCGCGGGAAGGATTCTCGTAACAATCCCTCCTGCGTGAAACTCCATTCCCTCCTCGCGTTTCTAACGGCGTTCCCGCTGCTCGCCGCCGCGTGGGAGCCGGTCACCGTCCCGACCGCGAACGATCTCCCGGCCAGCGCGCCTGGGTGGCTGCGCTGTTTCGTCCGCGTACCGGATGACCTGGTGACACCGCAGGAAAAAGATCTGTGGCGCGACTCAATGACGCTGAGTCTCGGCGGAATCAACGGGCCGTTTTCCGTCTGGCTCAATGGCCAGAAATTCGCGGAAGCGGGCGCGCTCGCGGATGGAACGCGGCGGCGGTTCAAAGTGCCGAAGGGCCTTCTGGAAAAGAAGGCGTTCAATGTTTTTGCGATCCGTCTGGAAAGTCCCGCGCGTCGCGTCGGTCTCGCGCCGATCTTTGCGGGATATTTCGACGAACTACTGCTCGAAGGCGCGTGGGAAATGAACGTCGGCGAGCCCGTGCCCGCCGATCTGCAAGCCGTCGCCGTGCAACCTGCGACGGCGTTTTACACCGAGGCCGGATTCAAGCACTCGACCAGCCCACTGTCCGCGAATCCTGAGCAGATGCCCGGCGCGCGGCTTTCACCTGCGGACTCGCTGGCGAAAATGACGACGGCTTCCGACCTCACGGTGGACCTGATCGCGAGCGAGCCGGATATCGCGCAGCCAACGCACCTCAGCTTCGACGAACGCGGGCGGATGTGGGTCGCGCAGTATCGGCAGTATCCGTATCCGGCGGGCGTGAAGATGGTGAGCCGCGATCAGTTTTACCGCTCGAAATACGACCGCGTGCCGCCGCCTCCGCCGCATCACGATCGCGGGCGCGACCGCATCACGGTCCATGAAGACAAGGATGGCGACGGCGTTTTTGAGAAAACCACGGTGGTGCTGGACGGCCTGAACATGGCGAATGCCGCGCTGTGGGGCCACGGCGGCATTTGGGTAATGCAGACGCCGTATCTCCTGTTTTATCCTGCTGCCACGGACGCTGGTGACGCCCCCGAACCTCAAGTGCGGCTCGCGGGCTTCGGCCTCGAAGACACGCACTCCGTCGCGAACGGCCTCGCGTGGGGGCCGGACGGCTGGCTCTACGGCGCGCAGGGCAGCACCACGACGAGCCGCGTCGTGCGGCCCGGCGTGGATGCGCCGGATTTCGCGGGCGTGTATCACGAGGGCTGCATGGTCTGGCGCTACCATCCGCGCACGAAGGTGTATGAGATTTTCGCCGAAGGCGGCGGCAATGTGTTCGAGCTG